>JAAZGI010000167.1 GCA_012511315.1 Clostridium sp. | reverse complement strand
TGTGTCCGAGTATAAGCATCTTCTGATGGCACAACTTTCTGCTGAATGGGATCATAATAGAAGGTGTCATTTGAGTTTCCGGAAATCCCGTAACTTTGTTTTAATCCAGTATTAAACCACTGGGGAGAGTTTGGAGCATACATCTGACTAAGAAGAGCAAAGACCAATTCATCATAAAAGATGGACTTTTCTTCTTCCGTTGTTAAAATTCCTTCTTCAACTAATGCATCGCGCCAAAAACTAACCATTCGATCAGCGACCATCTTCATGGAATTTTCATAGCCCAAGCTGTTGTTAACGCCAGCCTTGCGGAAATACTTTGAGGCAATGATGTCGATGGAGTTTTGAGAGTAGAATTCAGGGAATTCTAAGTTTTTCATATCAGTAAGGACTCGACCGCTCTTATAGTCCTTTAATAGGACATCGCGTTTCGCCCACTTAAATAAATCATAGACCGTCTTTTTCTTGCTTTTTTCTAGTTCTTTCGTAAAATGTCTTTTTATAATATCGCTTACAGTTTTCATAGTAGCCCTCCATTTCGTGTTCAAATCTATTATATACTATATATTGTGTTTTAAAAGACCTTTGAGGCATATATTTAGTGTTTAGGTGTTAAACTTTATTTTCACAAAGTTTGAAT
This sequence comes from Clostridium sp., assembly GCA_012511315.1. Taxonomy (GTDB): domain Bacteria; phylum Bacillota; class Clostridia; order Clostridiales; family Clostridiaceae; genus JG1575. Next base: position 1,184 of record JAAZGI010000167.1, on the reverse strand, counting down.
CTCCCGTAACTAAAACCAGGAGATTCTAGGGAATCCGTACTACTAAAAGAATTAATACACGAAGTACCACCGATCTAACCCTGCAGTTCTTGGTATCATTACAATGATTCGCACCCTAGTTTTTTGTCTTTGGCAAGAATATTCAGACCCAAAAGAACTTGTCCTATTTGTGATTCTGTGTGGTCGTTTAAAATTGCCACAAAACAAAAAAAAGTCCAAATTTCCCCTTCCCGAAGTTTTTAAGCTGCGGGAACTATTTAAGTAACAACCTTTAAAAGACTGCCCTAGTATAAAAATCTGATCACTCCTAACTGAAGTTCCGAGAGTTCTCGGTTCATTCATTATAAAAATATCATTTAAAAGTTTCAAGGAAATGACTAGTTATCCACGGACTAATAAATATATGATACGATTATGATAAGACATGAAAAGAAGGAGATTCCAATATGAAAAAAAATAATTTGAAAATCAGTCAAAATGATACATTTATTGCACCGGGAGCCCATCTAAATGGCAGTGTAGAGCTCAAAAACGGAGCTAATATATGGTATAATACAGTATTGCGTGGAGATGGCCCTATATTTGTTGGGGAACATACAAACATCCAAGATCTTACGATGGTACATTGTGACCCAGTAAAAGAGTTACATATTGGAAATTATGTAACCATAGGTCATAAATCTATCATTCATAATTTGAAAATAGGCAATAATTCTTTGATCGGAATGGGAGCGATTTTATTAGATGATGTGGTGATAGGAGATAATTGTATTATTGGGGCAGGTAGTCTTGTCACTCAAGGCACAAATATTGGTGACGGTGAAGTTTGGTTTGGATCACCAGCAAAGTATCGACGGGATATAACCCCAGAAGAAATTGAAAGCAATCGCCAATCAGCAATTGATTATGCAAAATTGGCAAAGGAGCATAAAAATGAATTATAACTTAGGTGTCATCAATGAGATGACCGTAGTTCGGGAAGCGGACTTTGGTGTCTACTTGGATGCTGAAACAGGCAATACCAGTGATGATGTTTTATTGCCAAACGGTAGTATGACTGAAAAAGTGAAAATGGGGGATGTAGTTCCTGTTTTTATTTATCGCGACTCAAAAGAACGTATTATAGCAACGATGAAGGAAACCTTAATTAAAGTAGGCGAAGTTAAAAAGCTTAAAGTGGTAGG
>JAAZGI010000166.1 GCA_012511315.1 Clostridium sp. | reverse complement strand
TATCACAGGATTTTGAGTCATGCGCGTATACCAGTTCCGCCACAGCGGCTCGACAAAATATATTGTATCACACTCTTCTCCCCCAGGTAAACACATTTTTAATTATTTCTTTTTATTTCTTTTTATTTCCTTTTATCTTTTGATTCATTTGATTTAACTTTTTGACTTAATGGAACTTCAGAAATTAATCGTTCCGTTTTTGAGGTATTATACACTTGAATAGTCTTTCGTCCTGTTTGCACGTTACCGTCTATTATCCAGTTCAACCTTTTGGTTTTCTACTCTTTTCATGCTAATCTAGTATAAAAAGGGTACACAATACAATTGGAGCAAATTTTTATTCAATTTATCAACCTCAAGGAGGAAAAACATGGCACGCCTGCCTCAACCTTTGAAACGAATTACCAGTCGAGCTCAAGAAATTATGGATACATTGCTTTATGATCCTGAAGAAAATCAAATGCTGTATTTCACTTCGATTTTGGATGAATTCAAAGAACTGATTGAAATTTACACAAACTTATTTCCCGAACTCATTGAACAAACCCGATCTAAAATAAGCCATAGCACCTTTGCCCAAGGAGGTGATTATGTCCACCGTGGAATTCATTGTCCCAGTCCAATCCTTAGTCTCTTAGTTGGATGTAACGCTGCCTTTGAAATTGAAAGCCCGGACAAAGCTACAGATAATTTCTTTAAATATATCTTTGATGCTGAAGATCATCTGATTGCCATTAGTCACTATGATTTCCAAGAATCTTCTGAAATCCCGGATGAAATGGAATTCACCATCCGAAAAGGGCAAGATGAATACGGCATTAGTTTTCACAATGATTGGAATGAAGTTACCAGGGTTTCTAAAGTTGCCTTTCATGAAAATGGTCAACCTAAATACTACGCCGTTTCAAAATATGATGAATCTGAACCTGAGCTCATGTTTCTTCACTATGAAGAATATGTTTATGAGGGTGATACACCAGTACGAGCCGAAGTTTATTTCGGTATTTCTCCAGAATTAAATATGTTTGAGAAACACTCTTTCATTCTTGAACCAGAGTCTCACTAATCAACAACTTATGCTTTAAAGCCTCTAAGCCCCAAATCCAATAACCTTTTTTGGAACAGCTCCAAAAGGTTATTGGATTTTTTTGTTTCTCGGTTTCCACGCTAGCTTTATATAGTACATGTATGCTAACAATGCAATCGCCCAAATAATTAAAACATAAGTCTCATAGCGCTCTCTTGTGATTAGCAGAAATCCTAGTAGAAATCCATAGATTTTTATTAAGAGTGCTGTGCCTTTCATATAATTTCGTCTGGTTTCAGCCCTATCATATCGATGCTCTAATTTTCGTCTTTTAATAGATACATAGGCGCGGCTTAAGCCTTTAATCGTTTCAGTTCTCTTCCGTGCAGCCAGATTTTGAATATCCAAAAATAAAATACTTAATATTAAAATTCCCACCAAGTAGTTAAACCGAGTTTGCTCAATAATTTCAAATCTATCCAACATAAAGGCTGCGCTTAATAGAAAAAATATAAGAATTAATACTTTTTGTTTAAATGATAAACGCTTCATTCTCCTCCCCCGTCTTTCCACTCCACAAACTTTGCCCGAAGAAAATTCCCCTTAAAGCTAACTTATAAAATCTTTTTTAAAAAACCCTCGTGCCTAGTTTTTAAACTAAGGTGAACGAGGGCTTTAAATTTATTTTCCGGTTTTTTCAGCTGCAGCAATGATAGCTTCCATCATGGCTGATCTAAATCCTAATCGTTCTAAAGTCCGAACTCCCTCAATGGTTGTTCCGCCAGGGCTAGTTACCATGTCTTTCAGTTCTCCTGGGTGAAGCCCCGTTTCTAATAGCATTTGAGCCGACCCCTTTACCGTTTGACCAGCTAGTAAGTATGCATCCTTACGTTTCATGCCTGTCAACACTGCGGCGTCTGCCATGGCCTCCAGGAGCATATAGATGAAGGCTGGTGAACACCCCGTCATCGAGCCTGCTCCTGCAAACTGTTTCTCATCCACCGCTAGAGCTTGTCCAAAACCGTTCAAAAGCTCGCAAACCATTTGTTCTTCTTTATCTGTGACTTCTTGATTCACTTGGTAAAGAGTCATTCCTTCCCCCACCATGGCTGGTGTATTGGGCAAGGTCCGAACCAGTTTCACTGGCTGAGAAAATATGCTTTCTAAATCGGATATACTAACTCCGGCGGCCACAGAAATTACAACTGTAGTAGGCTTTAATGCCTCTTTAAACCCTGCTATAACATCTGCTACAAGATGAGGTTTGACCGCAAGAAATAATAGATCTGCTTTTTCCGCCACCTCACGATTCTCTGAAGAATAAGCGATACCTAGTTTTTCAGCTCTCTCTTTAAGACGTTTAATGTCTAAAGCTGATGCAATCACATCTTTAGGATTAACACCACCGTATTGAGTCATGCCTTGAGCTATCGCTCCTGCCATATTACCAAATCCAATGAACCCTATTTTCATCTTACTTATCTTCTTTCTCTGTAAGTTTCAAGAATTCAGCAATATCCTTTCGAATCAATTCCATTGAGGATCGGAAGAAAGCAGGATCTTCCAAGTTAATGCCAATGGTTGCGGTTAGGTCTTTCAAATCATTTCGACCGGTCTCATTTAGCAGACGATCATAAAGCGGCAGAAACTCTTCACCTTTCTCTAAGTACATAGCATACAATCCTTTGGCAAACAGCAGTCCAAAAGCATAAGGGAAGTTATAAAATGATAGTCCGCCTCTATAATAATGTGACTTGTTGACCCACATGTAAGGATGTAACACATTATGATCAAGCCCCTCACCATAGGCTTTTTTCTGAGCATCAGTCATAATGGTCTTTAACTCTTCTACAGACAGCGTGCTGGTCTTACGGCGGCTAAACAGCTCCGATTCAAACAAGTATCTAGAATAAATGTCTACAATAACTTGAGTTGCATCTGAAATACTGGACTCTAAAATCGCAATTTTCTCTTCAGGAGTCGCCTCCTTCAAAGCAGCATTGATAACAATTGTTTCATTTAAAATAGACGCCGTCTCTGCAATCGGCATGGGATAACTTGTGTTTAAAAGAGATTCATCTTTTAAGTTAAAGCCATGATATCCGTGACCTAACTCATGGGCGAGGGTTGTCATATTACTAAAAGAACCATCAAAGTTTGCCATAATTCTAGACTCACCGATCACAGGTAAGTTGGAGCAGAAAGCACCGCCTCGTTTACCCATTCGAGGTTCAACGTCTAGCCACTCATTGTCATAAGCATGTTGTACATAGTCTGCTAATTTAGGGCTAAAGCCGTGGAAGTTGGAAACAATGTATTCAATGGCTTCATCATAGCTAAAGCTCCGATTAAATTCTCCAATAGGAGCAAACATATCATAAAATGGTAATCCGTTATTATGACCCAGGATTTCTGCCTTACGCTGTAAGTAGCGCTGGAAATCAGGTAGCGATTCCTCAATTACTGTTAGCAAAGAATCTAAGGCTGCTCCGGTCATTCTGGAGTCTTCCAAAGTTTTTTCAATAGGGTCAGCATAACCTTTCATCTCACCAATGGTTATAACCTCCCCTTTAATAGCGTTTAGAGCCGCCGCAGAGGCTTCTTCCACTGCTGCATAGGCTTTCTGCTCACTTTCAAAGGCCGCCTTCCTAACGGCACCATCGGCGTGGTAGGCTAGGTTTCTAACAGCAGGTAGGGGCAGAGTCTTTGTTTCTCCATCCATTTCCACATCTATCAAAAGATTAGCTGTTAAATCACCTTGCATCTGGCTAAAGGCATTTGACCCCGTGTTGCGCATTTTACTAATAATAACTTCTTCTGGTTCCGATAGTAAATGCTGGGCTTTTTGTTTTTTATCGGTTAAAAAGAATTTATGTTCCTGTAATAGTTCACTTTGCGCTATCACCTCGTCTAGATTATCAAGATTTTTTAAATATTGTATCAATCGCACGTCTAATTGAGTCATAGCTCCTACATTGTTAAATAAACGATTGCGCCCTTGTTTAGCAGCATCATTTTTAGAATCCACTGATAAAGTTAAGTGACAAAATGCCCCTAGGCGAGCTGACAACATGGATAGTTCAATGGAACGCTTAATGTATCCTTCCAGTTTGGTTGCTGCATCTTCCTGACCTGTAAAGGAAGAGCTACTCCAAGCTTCAAACTCTTTTAACTTCTGTTCAAAAAGATCAAAGTCCTCTTTAAATTCATCTGTATCGAACCCTTTATACAGTGCATCCAAATTCCATCTTAAATTTTTCATACAAATTCCTTTCTGATTCGTCTAGTGCCTTATTCATTCAAAACTTGAACCAGCTCTAAACATTTTTTATTTAAATTCGGTGACATTTACATTACTATTTTACCAGCGATTTCAAATGGCCTACAGTCTTCATCTTCAAAATGTGTTCTTTCTTCAGTAAATTCTATGCTCTAAAATTTTGGCTTAACCTTCATTCAAATCAATTACAACAACTCTTTACAACAACTCTTTGCAATAACTCTTTGCATTAACTCTTTGCATTAACTACCTCAAATAACTTTTTCCACCATCGTAATGTTATTTAAGTGTTCTCATCTCTTTAAAGATCTTGCTGATTAAAGTCTCAAACTAAAGACTCTAAAAAGATACCATTCAATCGTTGCACAGTTAATTTAAATTTTACAAAAAAAGACTGGAGATCTTGCTCCAGTCTTTTTTGTTTTTCGAGTCGTTTAGAATGGTGCAAAGGCGTTATCAGCCCACCAG
>JAAZGI010000165.1 GCA_012511315.1 Clostridium sp. | reverse complement strand
CTACTAGTTTGGCTGCTTCTTCATTGGCATTTACAATTTCACCAATTTTTTCCATACCAGCGTAGGATCCCTCTATGGAATCTGAGCTAGGAATTTGAATCACTTTAGCGCCACTTTCTTCTACCTTTTCCAGCATTTCTTGTTCCATAAAGGAAACTAAGACAAGGTCTGGTTCCATTTCAACAATTTTCTCAACAGATGGTGTCACCATAGATCCTACGGATTCAATGTTTTGAGTTTCTGCTGGATAGTCACAATAGTCGGTCCGTCCAACCATCAGGTCACCTGCTCCAAAAGCAAAGAGAACTTCGGTAAAGGTTGGTGAAAGGGATACAATGCGCTGTGGTTCGGATTCAAGAGTAACCGTTGTTCCATCAGCTGATGTAACTTCTAATGGATAACCTGTTTCCTCAGCGGTGACTGCCTCTGCAGCGGTGGTGGTTTCTGGTGTTCCTTGAGTGGTGGCTGTTGTGGTTTCAACAGCTGCCGTTGTTCCGGCTGTTGTTGTCCCATTGGTTGTGGTGGGCGTCGTTGTACATCCTACTAAGCTTAATGCAAAGAAGAGAACTAATGCGATACTTTTTGAAAAGTTTTTCATTTTTTTGATTCCTCCCGGATATCGATATAATCATTTTTGTCCACTGAAATATCATCAAAGGTTGCCATGGTTCCCAGGGTATAAAGAGAACATTCAATGAGGTTCATGCCTAAGGGACAGCCCGAGGCTTCGCCTAGGCGCATGTTCATGTCCAGCATGGGGCGAACAAGTAGCACTTCTTCCACTGCTCTGGCTCCTGCATCTTGGCTCTTATGAGATGGGAAGCAGTAATCCATCACTTGGGGATGAAAGGCTTTAGCGGCAGCTAAAGCGGCCATGGAGATGACGCCATCTAAAACAAAGGGGATTCGGTTGGCAGCGCAGACTAGGTAGGTTCCAGCCATGGCGCAGATATCAGCCCCAGAGATCTTAGCCAAGACATCTAAGATATCTCGGTAAGGCTCGTTGACTTGTAAGGCATCTTTCACCACTTGAATCTTATTGTTTCGCATGGTTTCGGTAATGCCTGATCCGTAGCCGGTGGTTACGTCAGGAGCAACGCCGGTTAGGATACTGATTACAGCGGAAGAGGTTGTGGTGTTACCCACCCCCATTTCCCCTGCACCAATCAGGTTATAACCCGAATCGATTAAACCTTGGGTCCGCCGGATCCCAGCCAGCACTGCCTGAGCTGCCTCATCTCTTGTCATGGCAGGTCCTAGGCGAATATCACCTGTTCCTTTTAAAACCTTATAGTCCGTGTAGCCTGGCACATCTTCTAAGACAGCTAGGTCTTCGAGATAGACGTCCACGCCATAAAAAGCTGCTATGCGTCCTAGTCCAGAACGTCCAGTCAGAATGCTTTCACACACCTTAAAGGTTACGTCCTGGGGGTTTGAAGAGACGCCTTGAGCGCAAACTCCATTATCCCCTGCATAAACGACCACCGCCTTTTTAAGGTGCTCTAGTTTGCCTTTTGTAATAGCCCACATGGTTTCCCAAATGTCTTCCATTCTGCCTAAGGATCCTAAGGGTTTTGCTAAAGAATCAGAATACTTTTTCGCCTCATCAATATAGCCTTGATCAAGGGGCTCAATGTGTTCTAACACTTGAGCAATTTCTAATTCAATTTCGCTTGCTTCGGGTTTAAAATTAAACTTTTCCATGGTTCATTCCTTTTGTCCAAAAAATTAAAAAAGAGCAACAGGTCGCCCTACTGCTCATGAAATCAATCATCTACCAATAGTATTTTCCACCCGAAAATGATTAGGATCCATTAAGGCAGGTCTCCTGGCTCATGTCATCAAACCTTGCTTCATCCCTTCCCCACAGATTCTGTGAGTGGATATTATGAAGCTCGTAGACATATACAGTAGCGGGGGCTGCTGTGGTTTTACACCACATTCCCTTTTCACCCGAGTTCTCGGGCACCTTTAATGTTTTGTTATTCAGTTACTATACTATCTTAGTCCCACATCGCCCATTCTGTCAATGCTAGCTCAAGGCATTTAATGTTTTTTTGTCATCTTTTTATCAATCTATTTTAGAGCTTTTCTTCGGATTTTAGCTTCAAATTCTCTCTTTGAACCCATGGTTCTAGTTTTCAATCACTAGACAACTGTTAGCCAATCCATCATACTAGGTCCTCTAAACCCAACTTCCTAGTATCCAGTTAATTATTACTTAGCTCGTTTTTTTCTGCTCTTTCGATCAGCTCTTTTTTCCGCCCTTGTTTGTTTTGTCATTATAGGCTTTAAAGACCGTTTCGATGGTTTAGGCTGTTTAACTTTTTTAGCCTTTTTCGCTGACCGAGCTTTCTTAATCTTTATTGGGTCATCGACTCGGCCTTGCTCTTTCAGCCAACGGTAGGTATCACGGAGAGTTTCTGCCATATCTCTTGTTGTGTAGCCAAGCTCTTTGATTGCTTTTTCATGGTTATAGTGGATATCTGTAGACAGGGTATAAATGGAGTAAGGGGTAAAAAGAGGTGGTTGTTTGCGGAACTTGTAGTGGAGTTCTGAAAAGGGAGCCACAATACGGACAAACCAAAGCGGTAGGTAGGAGCGAATGGACTTTCTGCCTGTAATCTTTTGCAGCATCTCTAGTAATTCACGGATCTTATAGTACACATTGGATAAGATGTAGGTCTCACCTGGCCTACCTAATCGGCTGCAACTAATGATCCCTTGCAACACATCCCGAACATCAGCAAAGTCATAGCCCCCTTCTAGATCAAAGCTTACGAGCTTAATCAAGACGGGGGCTATTTTACGCTTACAAAGTAAAGAACTAACGAGTCGTTTCTCTTTTAATGAGTTGAACTGGTATTTGCTGATCCTCTGTTGACTGGCAGCTGCCATTGATTAAATCGACCAGACAGTTATAAGTGGTTTCAGCTATTTCAACCGCT
>JAAZGI010000164.1 GCA_012511315.1 Clostridium sp. | reverse complement strand
CCAGTCAAGTTCTCTACAGCATCGTGGAGACAGCGAAGGCAAATAAGCTCCACCCCTACGAGTACTTAATGTTTGTCATTGAAGAACTAAGTCAAAATAGACAAACTCCAGAGAAGATTCAAGATGTCCTTCCTTGGTCAACCAAAATCCCAGCTCATATTAGAATTAAAAACGACAAAATAGCCCCCTTCTAGATCAAAGCTTACGAGCTTAATCAAGACGGGGGCTATTTTACGCTTACAATCAGCTTGGCACCTAGATACTTTTAAAAAACAATGACCAAGTTATAAGAAAGGCCCATGCAAGTTGCATGAGCCTTTTTCTTAAACCTATATTCTTATTTTTCGTTAGCAGCAGCTGCGCCTGCTTGACGTCCAAAGGTAAGGAAAGCAATTAGTGCTGTTCCGCTGCCTGGGTATTCCTTGTGAAGAATTTGGCCGCTGGCTACTTCTCCAGCTGCATACAGTCCAGGAATAATGTCTCCTGATTTGTTGATTACATGAGAATCAATGTCGATTTTGAGTCCACCATGGGTTCCACTATTTGACATAACAAAATGTGCAGCATAATATTTTCCGGATTCAATGGGCTCCATAAAATCTTTTGATTTGTTGAAGTCCGTGTCTTCACCTTTTTTAGCTAACTCATTATATTTTTCAATGGTTGCTTTTAGTTTTGTAGGATCAGCACTCATTTTTTCTGCAAGTTCTTCGATTGAACCAGCTTCAACGGTCATCTTTTCCTCTAAGGACTTAGCAACTCGATCATTAAAGACGCTTTCATCGAAGATGTACCAACAATTATCAATTCCCTCATCCATCATAATGCGAGTCCGTTTGAAATGGAATACGGATTCATCCATAAAACGTTCACCTTCTGGTGTGACGAATAGACCCTTTGCCTCTTCTCCGTATCCATAGTAGGTGTATGGATTCAAAGCTAAATTGATGCCGCCGTCAGGCATAACCAAATCAGCATCAACTGAAAGTCCCATGGTAATACCGTCTCCTGTATTTCCATCACCTGCATTGGAAGTAAAATTACCAGAACTTGGATAGTACTCTGCAATATATTCAGGGTTTCTTGAAAATCCACCCGTTGCTAAAATAACAGCTTTAGCAGTTATTGTGATATCATCCTTTGCAAGGTTGGTTGCCTTAACTCCAATAACTCGACCTTCTTCACTGATTAAAGATAGAGCAGGGGTTTCAAGTAAAACTTGTACATTTTTTTCTTTTAATTTCTCATATAAGGGGAGAACAATTCCTGAACCAGATCCGTTGACAGGGAAGTGTCCACGCGCTGGTGTTATTGATGAGTGAACAAGCTCGATTTCGTCTGACAGCTCAACCCCGTTACTTATTAACCATTCAACATTATCCGCTGAGTTATTGGCGATTAACTCGATGAAGCTTCTGTCCACCTGGTTTTCACCAACTTCCATTAAATAGTCGACAAATTGCTCAGGCGTATCTTCAATGCCAGCTGCTTTTTGAATGGATGTTCCAGCGGCTTGAATTTTACCACCTGAACGAATGGTACTTCCACCAATAGATGCCATTTTTTCTAGAAGGATAACCTTCGCTCCCTGATTGGTAGCTTCAAGAGCAGCAGATACGCCAGCAATTCCGGCTCCTACTACTATGACATCAGCTTCATAGGAAACTGCTGTACCTTCTTTTTCTTCGCCTTTATTTTCTTTAAATGCTGCAATATCTCCGCCAGCTTCAATTAATGCATTCTCAACTGCTGTCAGAATAGCGTTCGATGTATAGGTTGCACCACTTACAGTATCTACAGCTAAAGACTGAGCCTCAATAATTCCCTTGGGAATACGATCTGAAGCGGGATCAGAAATTTCTTCAGTTTCTTTATGATCCGTAATGTCAATTGCAGTTATTTGTTTATCCGCTATTGTTACTTCCAAAGTTAAAGGAGCATTGTGCCCTTGAGCTTCTGCCACAAACTTCCCATCTTTCAAGCCAGTTCCTCCTGAGGATGGGCTTGAAGTGTCGGTGCTGGTAGCCGTTGTGGTGCCAGTGGTTTCGGCGGGTTTAGAATCATTCCCTTTAGGTGTGCATGCGCCCATTAGGGTGGAGATCAATAAAATACTTAGTAACTTAGACATTTTTTTCATATAAAAACTCCTGATTTTTTTATCCAGGTTTGCTAACATTGTATCTATATTAACAAAACCGGCAAAATTTATTATATTAGATTACATGCAATTTATCAATCCTTTTCGAGAGCATCAACTTCCTTGTAGTTCACCAAATTTCGCACTAAACAAAGCTTTCGGGTAGAGTTTGATTCTTAGACTAATAACCTTGCTGCATAAGTAATCATAATTCATGTATTTTTCCAGTTTGTTTTCAAGGAAACACGGTCATATCCTTTTCTACCTTCCCTTGCATCATGTTCTGTTTCAAATCCTTCAAGGCAAGAGAAAATTAAAACATCTAGATTTAGGCTCTTTATTGGCTCCAAATCTAGATGCTTTAATTTTTGATATATTTTTAGACGTGAGCTAATCAGACCAAGATAATATTTGGGCACTTTCGTATATCTATTGATTTTTTTGAGAGGCATTTTAGAGTAACTGGACTAGTCTAATGCCATATTTAAATTAATGAAATTTTACTTCATCACTGGTTTCTAGAGGATAGACTGCAGATGAAAGTAAAACTTTACAGTTAAAGTCCTCTTCTTAAACACTTCAATAATATTTGAACCCTATTTGAAGAGAGTAATATCGGTAGCGTCTAGTCTGACACTTTCATGGCTTTCATAATCGCTTTTGCCGATAGCTAGTATTAGCACAGGGACATAACGATCTTTATCTAGACCGAAAGCTTCTGCCAGTTGATTTTCCTCAAATCCACCGATGGGATTAGTGTCATAACCATAGTGTCTTGCAACGAGCATAAGCTGGGCTGCAACTAAGCTTGAGTCAATCTTTACTATATCATTCATTTTCTGTCTGCTTGCATTTTCGTAGGCAGGGATGAATAAATTCAATGTATCATTTTTAACGTCTTCTGGCATTAGACCTTTATTTACAGCTTCCTCATAGATTTCATCTCCCTTTTTGTAGCACTCCATATCACCGAAAATAAGGATCATAGCTGACGATGTGTCATTCTGTCTTTTATTAAACCTAATTAGGGGTCTTAGTTTATCTTTGCCTTCTTTTGATTCTACGATAACAAATCTCCATGGCTGAAGATTCACAGAGGAAGGAGCTGTCACCGCCTTATTTATCATTTCAAGCATTTCTTCCTGGCTTATCTTTACATTTACATCAAATACTTTAACAGATCTTCTGTTAAAAACAACATCTTCAAAATTATTATTTCTCATTTTATATCTCCTGGTGTATTTCATTTTCTATTCCGTCAAGAAGCTCAATAAGGGCATTAATCTGATCTCCATTTATGTTTATAGGGAGGATACAAGAGTTACCATTGTGCTTCTGAGTACATTTGTTAAGTTCTGATTTGGCAAAATCATTTAAAGATACCTTGATTTCTCTTGCGTTATCTTTGTTTCTTTTCCTCGTGATGTAACCTTTTTCCTCGAGAACTTTAAGATGTCTGGTAATGGCAGATCGATCAATTTGTATAAACTGCCTAATCTCTTCTTGATTACATTCATCATGCTCTTTTACAAAATTGAGTATCTGATATCTTGTAAGGCTAAAACCAGTTTTGTCTTCAAAATTCTGTGTTAGTTTGTATTCAATAGCTCTAAGTCTACGCAATATTTCACTAAGATCATTGAGTTTCATTTTAAACCTCCAAAGATTAGTTGATTAATCAACAATTGACATGTCAACAATATGGATAGAATAACTAAAATTAGCACATTTGTCAAATGGTATAAAAAAACATCAAATATAAAACTAATCTTATAATAACCAAGCAGGACAAGAATAGAGGCTAAACAGTCTTGGAGGACCAATAGTTCTTGAATTAATCTGCAAATTATTGTGTTTATATTTTTAGAGGATTCTCCGCTGTCTGGCTATTCGTTGTGAAGAATCTGGCCACTGATTACTTCTCCTTTTGCATAAAGTCTTGATCATATATTTCAATTGTTCCTGGGTAGGGCTTATTAAAACACTTAAAACCTGTTAGCCCGGGGACGATGTCAACTTAAGAATACATGACAACGACTGGAGTTAAATTTCAGAACAGGCCTTTTACTAGATATGGAAGTACTGGTGTTGTTGCCAAGAGATCAACGGTTCAGTTTATTTCCATATCAAATAACTGGGCAAAGGTAAGTTATAAGGGGGAAACAGGGCATATACATACCGCCTACATTGAATTTAAAACCAATCTTACGCTTGGAAATGAAATTCAATATAGATTCTATATGTAGTAATATCCAGACAACATCAACGTAATATCCTAACCGGATGTTTGGTACAATAGCTGCTGCTAACGCCTAAAACTATATTGCCGATGAATTAAATAAACTATGACCCTAAAAAAAAAAAAGTGGTATTTGTGGCTCAATATGATACCGTAGCAAATACACAAGGCACTTAATTATCTAATGTGATAAAACTTAAATGATAATTGGGAACATAGATTGCTGAACTATCCGGAATTACCGGATAGTTCAGTTAAAAAGATCAGGCAATGTTTGGCGACTTGAGGCTACATATGGAGAAGGAGAATTACAATGGAACATAATAATGATTTACTTATATATCAGACAGAAGATGGAAAAACAAAAATAGATGTAAGACTTGAAAATGAAACTGTATGGATGACACAGAAGAAGATTGCTGAGCGTCATCAAAAAGGCGTTAATATCATTAATGAGCATATAAGAAATATTTATGAAAAAGGTGAACTTGAAGAAAACCGAATTGTTCAAACTGAGGGAAATAGAGAGGTTGAAAGAACAGTGCGTTTTTATAACCTGGAAATAATCATTGCTGTTGGTTACCGTGTACGCTCTAGCCGAAGCACCCAATTTAGATGATGGGCAACAGAGCGATTAAACGAATACCTAGTTAAAGGCTTTACCATGGATGATGAATGCCTTAAAGGTATGCGTAATATTGGTGATGATTACTTTGATGAGCTATTAGAACGTATTCGTGATAAAAGAGCCTCAGAAAAAAGATTTTATAGCGAGTAATAAAAATCGGCATCTGAATCATACTGAGGTAGTGATTAATCTCGATATGGTGGGCAGGGGGAATAACTATCAAATTTGGAATCTAAATTCGATAATGGAAAACAAAACCTATCCTCAGCTTGCTAATAAGATAGGAAAGCAAATGGACCTGCGGAACGAATTAAAAAGAAATAGCAGGGGCATTGCCGACTACATAATGTTTGAGTTAATTAACATCTCCACAATCACATTCATGAATATAAAAGACGAAAACGGGAAAAACATTCTTTATTACCATACTAGTCTTGATAGAATTGATACGATAAGCAAAACTACTAGGCGGAATATATCCGCTATGGTAATGAACCTTGTTGAATATATAAACCACAATCAATAAGTCCATATGGTGTTGTTGTCAAATAGCCTACTTTTGTTTGTAAAACTCCTTTGAACTGTCTGTTAGAGGTCGTTCAAAGGAGTTTTAATTTTTCAATGAATAACTTTGTTCAAGTTAGTGTACACAAAATAAGCAGGAATCGTGGACAGTGGCTCGAGATGCTTCAAGACGGGTTATAATGAGAAAATCAGAGGTTAAAATGGATGATATTATAATGAAAGGTCACTGCCTGGCTGCGGGAGCCGGCGGTGACCTTTCATTGTGCTTGGTGGAGTGAGGAGCCTAGATTGGTCTGTTCGTTTGTTGAACGATAAGTGAGATGAGAGACCATCTTATTTTGTTAAACACGGACGATTACATGACAATCGGAAGCGGCCTGAAGAGGAATTAGGTTATCTGTGAGAATGTGACCTTCAAGAGTGATTTCAGGAGTCGTTAGACCAACGTTTCTTACTTCAATATGATAGGTGCAACCTCTGAATTTTCGTTGGATTTTATATTGCTTTAAGTGATCTGGAAGGCAAGGGGCTATGCGTAGACCATCAAAGTCGGGTTGAACCCCTAAGATGGCCTGGCTGATGTTGACAAAAGACCAGGCGGCCGTGCCGGTAAGCCATGAGTTTTTTGCTTCACCTGGGGATGAGCTGGCGCGTCCTGCAATGGTTTGACTATAGACGTAAGGTTCGGTCTTGCGAATCTCACTCACCTCTTGAAGATAGGCCGGTGAAATCCTTCGATATAAATCGAACGCTTCGTTGCCCCGCCCTAGTCTGGTTTCAGCAATACTCACCCAGGGGTTGTTATGGGCAAAGATGGAGCCGTTTTCCTTATAACCTGGGGGATAACTGGTAATTTCACCCAGCTCCACGTGGTAGCGGGTATAGCAGGGGGTAAGCAGTTCAATGCCATAATCATTGACTAGATGACGGTGGACGGAATCGAGAGCTTTTTCTGCCAATCCATTGTCTAGACCCATATCAGCCATAATGCACATCCCTTGCGGTTCAATAAAGATTTTTCCTTCTTCGGACTCTGAGCTGCCCACCTTGTTGCCATAGGCGTCGTAGGCTCGCAGAAACCACTCGCCATCCCAGCCATGGGTGTAAATGGAGTCTTTCATTTGATTGATGTGATGTGTGATTTCGGCGGCCTCTTCCTTGGAGCCGAATCGTTGGCATAATTCTACATATTCTTTGCCATATTTCACAAACATACCGGCGATGAATATACTCTCAGCGATACCGCTTTCGTAATTTGAAGTGGTTTGGAAGCTTTCACCAGGAGTGGTTGAGAAACAGTTTAAATTCAGGCAATCATTCCAGTCGGCCCGTCCGATCAGTGGTAAACCATGAGGCCCCTTATGATTAATGGTGAAGTGGATGCTACGACGTAGATGTTCAAAGAGAGGAACTTCGGTACCTTCTGTATTGTCAAAGGGGACTGGGGTATCCAGAATGCTGGCATCCCCGGTTTCTTTAATATAAGCGGAGGTGCTGGCAATTAGCCATAGAGGATCATCATTAAAGCCGCCACCAGCCGCATCGTTCCCTTTCTTGGTTAAAGGCTGGAACTGATGGTAGGTGGAACCATCTTCAAATTGGATGGATGCAAGGTCAATGATTCGTTCTTTGGCCTTCTCCGGTATTAGGTGGAGGAAGCCCAATAGGTCTTGATTTCCGTCACGGAAGCCAATGCCACGGCCCATTCCACTCTCAAAATAGCTGGCACTACGGCTGATGTTGAAGGTGACCATACATTGATACTGATTCCAGATGTTGACCATGCGATCCATTCGTTCATCGGAACTAGTCACCTGATAGGTGGATAGCAGTTGGGACCAGTACATTTTAAGTTCCTGTAGGGCCAAGGCGACAGCCTCCGATGTTTCAAATTTTTTAATCACGTGGCGTGCCACGGCTTTATGAATGACATTAGGGGCTTCCCACTTTTCATCATCAGGGTTATGAGCATAGCCCAAAACGAAAATGAGTTCTTCCGTTTGTCCCGGTTCTAAAGTCAGCTCCAGGCGATGGCTGGCGATCGGGTACCAACCATGGGCAATGGACTGATAGGAGGTTTCGCTAGCTACGGCTTGGGGGTTATCAAAGCCCCTGAAATGCCCAAGGAAAGTATCTCGATCGGTGTCAAATCCATTGATTGGACGGTTTACACTGTAGTAGGCAAAATGATTTCTACGTTCGCGATATTCCGTTTTATGATATAGGACACCGTCTTCCTCTTCCACCTCGGCAATGTTTAAGCTGCGTTGAAAGTTTTGACCGTCCTCCACCGCATCCCAAAGACACCACTCCGCTAGGCTGTGAAGGTTGAGCTGTTTCTTTTCCTGCGTTGTATTTGTAAGGGACAAGCGATGAATTTCGCAGGTTTCGCCCAAAGGGATGAAAACTGTCAGTTCGCTTTTTAGGCCATTTTTTTCACTTTCAATCGTGGTGTAACCTAAGCCGTGGCGGCAAAGATAGCGGTCAAGGGGTGTTTTCGTTGGCGAGAAGCCTGGATTCCAAGCTTCCTGACCGGCCTCCTTTATATAATAATAGCGGCCTCCGGTATCAGCCGGGACATTATTGTAGCGAAAACGAGTAAGGCGCTGGAGCCGTGCATCTCGGTAGAACGTATAACCTCCTAGGGTATTGGAAATCAGTCCGAAAAAATCTTCATTACCCAAGTAATTAATCCAGGGTAGGGGTGTTTTTGGATTTTGGATGACGTATTCTTTCTTATTGTCATTAAAATAACCGTATTGCATGATACCACTCCTTAACTACATCGATTTCGTGTATTTGATTTAATCCTATATCAAACCCGATGAAAAATCAATAAAAGACCAAACTTGGAGATGTAATCGTTTGTTGACAGAAATTAAAATGGAATCTATAATGAACTCAAGGAGCTGACGAAAACGTATTCGAGAAAAGTACAATGAGATAAGTCAGGTGATATATGACAACAATTAAAGATATTTCGAAAAAATGTGGATACTCCATTTCCACGGTCAGTAAGGCATTGAATGATTCAGAAGAAATCGGCGAGGAAACGAAGAAGAAGATTAAAAAAGTTGCCAGGGAAATGAATTATTTTCCCAATGCAGCTGCACGGCTTCTTAAAACGAACCGGTCCAATAATATCGGTGTCTTATTTGTAGATCAGATGCAAAGTGGTCTGAAGCACGAATACTTTTCTGCTGTATTGAATAGTTTGAAAGTGGAAGCAGAACGACTAGGCTTTGATATTACATTTATCAGTCAGAATATCGGAAACATTACGATGAGTTACTACGAACATGCCAGGTATCGGAACTGCGATGGGATTGTTATAGCATGTGTTGATTTTTATGATCCTGCTGTTATTGAACTGATTAACAGTGATATACCAACGGTGACCATCGATCATATATTTAATGAGAGCACGGCAATTATTTCAGATAACCTTAACGGGGTTCGAGATTTGGTTCATCATATTGGTGAGCGGGGCCATACTAAGATTGCTTTTATTCATGGTGAGAATACTTCAGTGACAAAAAATCGACTGGCAGGGTTCCACAAGGCTTGCAAGGAGTTGGGAATTAAAACAGAGGATGAGTATATCAAACAAGCTCGATACCATGATCCCAAATCAAGTGGAAAGACTACAAGAGAGTTGCTTGAATTGCCGGATCCACCAACTTGCATCATGTATCCGGATGACTTTTCATTCCTTGGTGGAATGAATGAAATCGAACGTCAGGGATTATCTATTCCTGAGGATATCAGCGTAGTAGGGTACGATGGCATTTACCTATCCCAGGTTTTACGTCCTAAACTCACGACGTATCGACAGGATACAGAAGCCTTAGGTAGGGAAGCGGCCCAACAGATAATCAGTCAAATTACTGATAAAAAAACCTTTAACCCCAAACAAATTTGGATTAAAGGAGATTTGATGGTTGGAGATTCGATTAAAAATATCGATCTTTAACATAGTTCAGAAGGAGTTCTAAATCTTAAGGAGGATGCATTTTTATGAAGAGATTAAAAAGTCTGATTGCCTCAACACTGGTAAGTGCTCTAATCTTATCCACGGCTGCCTGCTCGGCACCAACAGAAAACACCACAACAGCCGGGAACACGACGACGGGTACGACTACTACTGAGGGAACCATGCCAGAAGGAACCATGCCAGAGGAAACAAAAGACACGGGAAAGGTTTTGAATATCTGGGGATGGAATGAAGAGTTCAAGGGTTTGTTTGAAACCTACTTTGCCGGTGAGGGAAAAGTTCCGGATGGTGTCGAAGTTAAATTCACCATCGTTCCAAATGCTGATAACGCCTATCAGAATGCTTTGGATGAAGCGCTCTTGAAGCAGGACACCGTACCGGAAGATGAGAAAATTGACTTGTTCCTTGTGGAGGCGGATTATGCACTGAAGTATGTTGATTCCGATTACACACTGGATATTAAGAACGATGTCGGTTTAACCGATGCAGAGTTGGCAGGACAATACAAATATACTCAGGACATCGTCACCAACTCCGAGGGCGTGCTGAAGGGAACTTCCTGGCAGGCCACACCGGGACTTTTCGCATATAGACGGTCCATCGCTAAAGATGTACTTGGAACGGATGATCCAACCGAAGTTCAGGCCGCTTTGTCAGATTGGGATAAGTTCAACGAAGTAGCTACAAAAGCAGCCGATAAGGGCTATAAGATGCTCTCTGGCTTTGACGATTCTTTCCGCACATTCGCTAATAACATGAAGGGCAAATGGGTGGATGAAAACAACAACATTATGCTTGATGAGAATATCGTAAAGTGGATTGAACAAACCAAAACCTTCACAGAAAAAGGCTACAATAATAAATCTTCCCTTTGGGATGACCAATGGGCAGCAGACCAGGGTTCAGCAGGAAAAGTGTTTGGATTCTTCTACTCTACATGGGGAATTAACTTTACTCTGCTAGGTAATGCGCTTGATACCCCTCTACCAGATGGTGTATCTGCCACTGGTGATCCGGAAGCTTTTAAAGCAGCAACAGAGGGCAATGGAATCTTCGGCGACTATGCAGTGGTTGAAGGCCCACAGAACTACTACTGGGGCGGTAGCTGGCTGGCAGCAGCTAAGGGTTCCGACAATTTAAACCTGATTCGTGACATTATGTATACCATGACCATCGATAAGGATACATTGACCAGCATCACCAAGGACACCCAGGACTTTACCAACAACATTGAAGCCATGGAGGCCATTGCGGCCGATGACACATTTGCTTCGGCTTTCCTTGGTGGCCAAAACCATATCAAACTCTTTGCCGAATCCGCCAAAGGAATCGACATGAGTAATATTTCCAAGTATGATCAGGGAATGACTGAAGAAATTCAGACAGCCTTTGCAGATTACTTTAACGGAAGTGTTGATTACGACAATGCCCTTGATAACTTCTATAAAGCGGTTATTGAAAAATATCCTGAACTCAAGAGACCAGAATAATAAAACCAAGGTTCAAGGGGAGCGCGGGTTCCGCACTCCCTTTTCCTTATCCCGAGGTGATGTGATTTGAAAAATGTCAAAAAAAAATCGGCCGTTAATTTTTCCAAGTGGGGATATATTTTCTTAATTCCATTCTTTGGAACCTATGTATTCTTTTCATTGATCCCATTGGCATCGACCTTCTACAATAGTTTTTTTGAAAATTACATGAGTGGATTAGAACAGATTGGTCCCAACTTTGTAGGATTCGACAATTATAAAGCCATCTTGTTTGATTCCGATTTGCCGAAATATGCGTACAATACAATTTTCATTTGGATGATGGGCTTTGTGCCACAACTCATCGTTTCGATGTTGTTGGCGCTCTGGTTTACAAATATTCGAATGAAACTTAAATTTGTTAATTTCTTTAAAACAGTCATCTATATGCCGAATCTGATTATGGCAGCAGCTTTTTCCATGCTGTTTTTCACCTTGTTCTCAGACATCGGTCCGGTGAATAATATGCTGGTTTCTATGGGATTTGAACCCTTTGATTTTTTCGCCAGTATCACCGGCAACCGCTCATTGATAGCCTTGATGAACTTCTTGATGTGGTTTGGTAATACAACTATTTTGCTCATGGCAGCTGTAATGGGCATCGATTATTCGATCATGGAAGCCGCTCAGATTGATGGAGCCAATTCATGGAAAACCTTTTGGAATGTAACGCTCCCATCTATTCGCCCGATTCTGGTGTATGTGCTTTTAACCTCACTGATTGGTGGGATCCAAATGTTTGATGTACCACAGATTCTCACTGATGGTGGTGGGGGACCCAATCGAACGTCTATGACTATGATTATGTTTTTAAATAAACATTTATTTAGTAAAAACTATGGATTAGCTGGAGCACTATCTGTTATTTTGTTTTTTATCACCGGAATATTAAGTTTTATAGTTTATAAAAACCTTGCTGAACGAGACCCCCTCGCCAAACCCAATATTCAAAAGGATAGAAAAAAAGCGCGGAAAACCGAAAAGGGAGGCATTCAATGACAATACGTAAATTAAATAAATTAGTTCGATATGTTGTGTTGATTTTTCTTTCGATTTTATGCCTGTTTTCTTTCTATGTTTTGATTGTGAATTCAACGCGGGCCCATTCTCAGATTCAAAAGGGTTTTTCTTTTACATTGGGTGATTTTTTCTCCACGAATCTGAAAAAAGTGTTGGCCAATGAAAACTTGCCAGTGCTTAAAGGCATTCGGAACTCTTTGCTGGTATCTGCCTTATCGGCACTGCTGTCGACTTACTTTTCAGTATTGACAGCTTTTGCCATTCATACCTATGAGTTCCGTTTTAAACGATTGGTCTTTACGTTTATTATGATGATCATGATGGTTCCCCCACAGGTTTCTGCCCTGGGGTTCATTCGTTGGATGGGTCGAATGAATATGATGGATTCCCTGATTCCGTTGTTCCTACCGGCTATTGCAGCGCCCATTGTATTTTATTTTATGCTGTCGTATATGCAAAGCAATTTGCCCAAGGCGGTTGTGGAAGCTGCTCGTATGGACGGGGCCAGTGAATTCAGGACTTTTAATCAAATTGTTCTGCCCATGATGAAGCCGGCCATAGCTGTTCAGGCAATCTTTGCCTTTGTTGGCTCTTGGAACAACTATTTTATTCCTGCCTTAATCATTCGTTCAGCAGATAAAAAGACAATGCCTATCCTGATTGCTCAGCTTCGCGGGGCAGATTTTCTAAAGTTTGATATGGGGCAGGTTTATATGCTGATTTTTCTGGCCATCATCCCCATCATAATTGTTTATATCTTTCTCTCGAAATATATCGTTCGAGGTGTTGCCGTTGGCAGTGTAAAGGGGTAAAACTATGAAATATGGTTATTTTGACGAAACACTTCAAGAATATGTGATTACACGGCCGGATACACCGGCCCCCTGGACGAACTACTTGGGTTCACCGAACTATGGTGCCATTATCACTAACCAGGCAGGCGGGTACAGCTTTGTGCAAAGTGGTGCCCGCGGACGGTTATTGCGCTATCGCTTTAATGCCGATGATAAGCCGGGCCGCTACATCTATCTGCGCGATGATGAAGACGGGGATTTTTGGTCAGCCTCCTGGCAACCCGTTGGGAAAAAGCAAGGCTATGAAACCATCTGTCGCCATGGGTTGGGTTATACCATTTTTGACACCAGTTATCGAGGCATCGCTTCAAAGAGCATCTATTATGTGCCATTGGATAAAACTTGGGAAGTATGGAGCCATCGGGTTAAAAATAATTCAGATCGGGAGCGGAGCATATCAGTTTTTGGCTATGCTGAATTCACCAACGATCCCAACTTTGAGCAGGATCTGGTAAATCTTCAGTATTCCTTGTTTGTTTCGAAAACTGATTATACAAGGAATAAGATCATTCAAACACTTCATCAAAATTCAAAGGACATCAACCATCGCTTCTTTGGCATGGCCGGTTCCCCGGTGGCCTCATATACGGGCGACAAACAGAGATTTATTGGTGCTTATCGTTCCTACTCAGAGCCACTGGCCGTCGAAGTCGGCCAGTGTGACGATAGTCTCAATTATAATCTCAACAGTTGTGGTGCACTCCAGGCAGAGCTTAAACTGGCTCCTGGCGAAGAGAAAACCATACTCTTTATTTTGGGCGAAGGGGATGAAGATTTGGCAGAATCCATTCGCATCGGTTACGATGATCCAGAAAAAGTTTCAACGGAGCTGGCGGATTTAAAAGCCCATTGGAAGACTCGATTATCTGCCTTTCAGGTTCAAACGCCGGACCCAGCTTTTGATGCCATGATGAACACTTGGAATGCTTATCAGTGCTTTACAACCTTTATCTGGTCAAGGGCCGCTTCCCTGATTTACTGTGGTCATCGCAATGGTTTTGGTTATCGGGATACGGTTCAGGACATTCAGGGGATTATTCACCTAGCGCCAGCCCGTGCTAAGGAACAGCTGGTCTTTATGCTATCGGCTCAGGTTCAATCCGGTGCCGGACTGCCTTTAGTTAAGTATTCGCATACACCAGGACAGGAAGACACTCCAGATGACTTCTCCTATGTGCGCGATACCGGTCATCCTTCCTACCGGGCCGATGACGCTTTGTGGCTTTTCCCGACGGTGAAAAAGTTGATCGATGAGACAGGAGACTTGGACTTCCTCCATGAAAGAATTCCTTATGCAGACCATGGAGAAGATACGGTTTACAATCATTTGAAACAGGCCATCGAATTTTCCCGAAATCATTTGGGTGTGCATGGTCTTCCAGCGGGACTTCATGCCGATTGGAACGATTGTCTCAGGCTGGGGGCTGCAGGGGAATCTTCCTTTATAGCCATGCAGCTGTATTTGGCAATGACCATCATGAGAGATTTTGCCCGGCGATGTGAGGATTGGGACTATCTTGATTTTCTTGAAACTACGCAGGCAAAGTTTGGTAAAACTTTGGAAGAAAATTGTTTTGAAGAAGACCGCTACATTCGCGGGATTACTGATGATGGAATGAAGATCGGGTCGGCTGAAAATATGGAAGCCAGTTTTTGGTTAAATCCGCAAAGTTGGTCGGTATTGTCCGGCCTAGCTGACTCTCAGCGGGGGATGCAAGTGTTGGACAAAGTCCATCAGGAGCTGAATACGGCCTATGGAGCCCGTCTAATGACACCTTCCTTTCATAAACATGGTTTCGATGGCGCACTGGCCACGGTGTACAACGGCTCCACCAAAGAAAATGGAAGCATCTTCCTGCAAACTCAAGGGTGGCTGATTCTAGCCGAGGCCTTGCTGGGCCGAGGCAATCGAGCCTTTGAGTACTATAGAGAAAGCTCCCCAGCCCATCAAAATGAGATGGGCGAGATTCGGGAATTGGAACCTTATGTTTATGGTCAGTTTACAGAAAGTGTGGAAAGTCCAAAAGAGGGACGCTCTCACGTTCACTGGCTCACCGGAACGGCTTCTACTGTCATGGTGGGTTGTGTTGAAGGCATTCTGGGAATGCGTCCCAAGCCAGAGGGATTGGTGATAGCCCCTTCCATTCCTGCAGACTGGGACAAAGTGGTGATAGAGAAAACATTCAGGGGAAAACAGATTGTAATTACCATTGAAAATACTCAGGGCGGACAAAGTGGAGCAAAAGAAGTTTATCTCAACGGTGAGCTGTTGGTCGACAATTTTCTGCCAGAAGAAAAACTAAAACAAACGAATCAGGTTCGATATATTATGTAGCGAGGAAACACATTATGGGCAGTATTATTTTAAAGAACATCAATAAAGTTTATCCTGGTGGTGTCCAGGCAGTTAGGGACTTTAGCCTTGAAATCAAAGATCAGGAATTTATGGTTCTGGTTGGACCGTCTGGTTGCGGAAAATCTACCGTCTTGCGTATGATTGCAGGACTTGAAGAAATTACTTCCGGAGAACTCTACATTAGTGACAAGTTGGTGAATGATGTAGAACCAAAGGAACGGGATATTGCCATGGTTTTCCAAAATTATGCCTTATACCCCCATATGACGGTTTACAAAAATTTGGCCTTTGCGTTAACGCTGCGCAAATTACCGAAAGATGAAATTGACAGAAAGGTTCGCGAAACGGCTGATCTTCTGGAGCTGGGTGAACTATTGGATCGGAAACCGAAAGCATTATCCGGTGGACAGCGACAACGCGTTGCTTTGGGCCGAGCCATGGTTCGGAATCCTCAGGCTTTTCTTTTGGATGAGCCGCTCTCAAACTTGGATGCCAAGTTAAGGGCATCCACTCGAACGGAAATTAATAAACTCCACAATAAACTTGCGACCACCTTTGTCTATGTTACGCATGATCAGGTGGAGGCTATGACTATGGCTGATCGCATTGTCGTTATGAAAGATGGAAGTATTCACCAGGTTGGAGCTCCTCAAGAGCTTTATGAACTCCCTTGTAATATGTTTGTAGCCAGTTTCATTGGCACACCGCAGATAAATTTTTTGGAAGTCGAAGTTATTAAACAAGGTACTGGCTATGCAATCCAAATTGGGGAAACCACTATTTCACTCCCGAAAGGATCTTTTCCAGAGGAGGTATTGGCAACCAATCAGGGGAAAAAGGTTATGCTGGGAATCCGTTCCGAGGATATTGTAGAGGCTCAATCAGCTCCAGATGAAATGACCTTGCAGACAACACTTGAAGTGAGGGAACACATGGGATCTGAGATTCTGGCTTACTTAGATTATCAGGGCAATAAGATTGTTGCTAAAGTAGATTCAAATAAAGATGCCTTCCTTAAAACCAACAAGAATCTACAAATTACATTTAAACCAGAAAACATTCATCTTTTTGATAAGGAGACCGAAGTATCGCTTCGCGAAGGCAGCTTTAACTAAAGACCTTTGTCCTGACTCATCAGATGAACCAGTAAATCCTTGATAAAATAAGAAGAAATAATAAAAAAGAAAAAGTGGACAAGAAACATAAGAACAAAAGGTGAGTTTATTTTAAATTAACAGCGAGAAAGCAGTGAAATCTAAAATCCTTGGATTTAGATTTCACTGCTTTCAGCATGATGGGAAGATGTAGATGTTGACGGGTAAAGGAAGGGATAAATTTCTCCTGGACCATTCGAGCTCTATAGTAAAAAGAAACAGCCAAATAAATAAATGCTGTAACAAATAAGCGCCGTATTTAAAAGACATATAGTAAGCGGTTCATAGTTACGTTTAACAGTAATTCTTAAATCGTGAGGGAATAAGCGCATTAAGTCGTGAAAGTGCTGAGATATTAGCAATTATTTTGGTTTCAAATCGAAATCTCAGATCCATCGGATTCCTAGCATTGTTGATTTCTGTAAATCGTCCGATGGCTTGACAAAGATCATTTAGGAAGAACTCCTCTTAGTCACATGGAGAATGCCAACTTTGTGTTTTACAGTGGTCAACGCAATCGAATCAAGATGATCGATGGGATGATACTGGTTCTGACTTTACCATAAATGAGCCTATTGATTGGAGTCAGAAGAGTTTATCTGGCTGAACTTAGATCAATCCATTTTGCCGATTTCTTGGGTTTAATAGGACTAGTTGGTGATTGGTCTGAGCAGTGATCCAAGGGATGGGTTCAAGAAAGGTTTAACTAAAAAAGTGATATGAGTCTGAATACAAAAAGCCTAGAATACTGATAAAATCAGTGCTCCAGGTTTTTTTGAGTTCTAAATCTTAGTATGTTCGAACGATGGGAAACAGTATGAACACAACGAAAAATGCGCTTAATAGTCTTAAAGAACTGCATAGTTTCTCCAACGTTGCAGTTTTAAAAAGTACTTGGAGGTTGCAGTTGAAATAAAAAAGTCATTCAGGTGGAAGAACTTTAAGCTAAAGTCGACCAGCTTAGAGAACTGCTGCAGTAAGTTCAGAAGAAAGGATATGCACCAATCAGTGAAAAGAATAGCGTTGAAGAGATCTAGTAGATGAGTGCTTTGAAGGGGAACATCTTGGAGTGTTTAAATGAAGTCGAACAGTTTGCAGAAGTCGAGAGAAAGACTCATCTAAAAAATCTACTGAAGAACTAGCAGTTGGAAATCCAATCTGAAACACTTGCGGCGGAATGCTCTTTGTCCTGAAAAGTATTGAGCGCTTTGGAATCTGCAGGGTACCAGTGACACTCTATAATAAAATGTATGCCTCAACAATTTTCACACGCACTGCATGCGAATAAAACAGGATAATTTCATCATAAATAGTGCCTAGTGGTTGCCACTTTTGGGAGGAGTTTTAATTAGTCCATGAACAATTTTATTTAAGTTAATTTACACGAAAAAAGGAGGTGTTTTACGATTAGTTTGGGTTTATTACTTAAATTAACAGATTTTTATTCCATTCTTAAAAGGTAGATTGTTAAAAGATTGAAAATGGAATAATGATTACAATATTAGTGGATTTATAAAAACAAAGACGTTGAAAAACTTTAAAGAAATAGGTACAATTAAAGGTAAATATATAAAGAATAAAATTGAAATGAATAAAATAACGAAGGAGGGAAATAATGAAGAAAAAACAGTCGATTTTATTGCTGTTCTTAATGGTCTTATCGATATTGTTTCAATCAGTCGGAGTAGAAGTATTGGCTGCTCCAGGAGATCAATACATTGCTACTGGAAATGTGAATTTTCGATCGGGACCTTCTACGAGTTATGATAAAATCGACTATATCTTAAAGGGAAGTCAAGTAGAACACATTTCACACTACAATTCTTATTGGGAGAAGATCCGATTTAACGGTAGAGAAGGTTATGCTTCATCAAAATACTTCAAGCCAATAAGTGTAGCAGGAGATTCGACTCAAGAGTATATTACTACGGTTAATATCAACTTTAGAACAGGACCATCCACGAGCTATGCCAGCCAGGGTATTGTTCCCAAAGGAACACCAGTTGAATT
>JAAZGI010000163.1 GCA_012511315.1 Clostridium sp. | reverse complement strand
AGAATTATCAACCCGAATATTGTATTACTTAACGTTAATTAACATTTACACAAGTCAAATGATTATTTTGGAGGTACCTTAATGAGACCTGTTTTAAAAAGCGCAAGCTATATCCTTGCACACACACCTGATATGATTGTTCATAATGGATCAACAGCATCCACAGAGAGAGTTACAAGCCCTGATTCTGAGTTCCTAAAAACAATTGAATCAAAGATTAGAAGTTGGGACGAAGTTGTTAACTATGCACCAAACCAAGTTTACATTGGAAACATGAAGCCAGAAGAGCTACGTGATATTGAAGAACCTTGGTGTAATTCCCCAGTAGAAGGGAAGAAAGAAGGAAAGTACGGTTCCATCATTCCCCAAGATGAATTTATTGCTTTGTTGAAAATAGCTGATGTTTTCGACTTGGTACTTTTAAATAAAGAGTTTACAGCTGCCGTTAAAGAAAAAATGGAAGGAAATCCATTATATAATGCCAATGATATGGCAAGCCTGAAAGAAGGCGCAGATCAAGAGCAAATTGAAAAATTACTTGAAGACCACGGCGATGCCTTAATCCATGAAGGAAAAGTTGTTGGAGTCGTTAAGCGTGCTCATGATATTGATAAAAACTTAGATGCTCACATTATTTTTGAAAATTTAGTTTCAAAGGCATCTGGTGTTTATGCTGCTCGTGAATTATTCTTAAAATCCGGTATTAACCCAGAAGATGTTGAATATGTAATCGAGTGTTCTGAAGAAGCTTGTGGAGACATGAACCAGAGAGGTGGAGGAAACTTTGCTAAGGCGATTGCAGAAATGTCTGGAATGGTTAATGCAACAGGATCAGACACAAGAGGTTTCTGTGCTGCACCAACTCATTCAGTAATTCAAGCAGCAGCTTTGGTTGCTTCTGAAACTTATACCAATGTATTGGTAGTTGCTGGTGGGTCAACAGCTAAGCTCGGAATGAACTCAAAAGACCATATTAAGAAGGGTTTACCAGTTCTAGAAGACGTAGTAGCTGGATTTGCAGTACTTGTTGGTCAAGACGACGGAGTTTCTCCAGTTGTTAATCTGAAAGCAACAGGAAGACATACTGTTGGAACCGGATCATCACCACAGGCTGTTACTACATCCTTGGTTACAAACGCTTTAGATAAAGCTGGATTAAAAATTACTGACATTGACAAATACTCTGCAGAAATGCAGAATCCTGATATAACAAAACCTGCTGGAGCGGGAGACGTACCAGTTGCTAACTACAAAATGATCGGAGCTCTTGGTGTTAAGAGAGGCGATTTGGAAAGATCTGCTTTAAATGACTTTATTGTCAAGCATGGTGTTCCAGGGTTTGCTCCAACTCAAGGGCATATTCCATCAGGTGTTCCAATTCTTGGATATGCAATCGACGAAATGAAAGCAGGCAATGTAAATAGAATCATGGTTATCGGTAAGGGATCTCTCTTCTTAGGAAGAATGACAAACTTGTTTGATGGAGTTTCCTTTATTATTGAAAGAAATGAAGGAATCCCAGCAGAAGCTGGATCAGCCATGGACGAGTCCAAGGTCAAGGGTCTCATCGGAGAAGCCATGAGAAAACTGGCAGAAAGCCTGTCAGAAGAGGTTTAATAAAATGGATGAAAGAAAATTAATATCTAAAACGTTCCTAGATATAGCGGACGCTTTGGAAAACGGAAAAAGCTTAGGTGGACACCGCATTGGTATCACAACCTTAGGCTCTGAACTAGGGGAAGCAACTCTTTTAGAGGGTGCTCTTTTAGCAAAGAAACAATTTCCGCAAATTGATGTAGTTTTAATTGGACCGAAGAATGATACTGGACTAGAAACGCTGGAAGCCAATAGCGAAGACGAACAGTATAAAGTAATGGAAGAAGCACTCGACTCGAAAGATATTGAAGCTTGTGTTACCATGCATTACAACTTCCCAATCGGTGTTTCTACTGTTGGAAAGGTTGTAGCACCGGCCAATGGAAAAGAAATGTACATTGCAACCACCACTGGAACATCTTCTGCCCATCGCGTTGAAGCAATGGTGAAGAATGCTATCTATGGTATTGTGGCTGCTAAGGCTGCAGGTGTGAAAACTCCTAAAGTTGGAATCCTGAACCTAGATGGTGCCAGAGCTGTTGAGATTGTTTTAAAGAACTTGAAATCAAAGGGTTACGATATCGAGTTTGGTGAATCAGCAAGAGCCGATGGAGGTGCTGTGCTACGTGGTAACGACCTCCTCATGGGAAGTGTCGACGTAGTTGTTACAGATACTCTCACTGGTAATATCCTAATGAAGCTCTTCTCATCCTTCACCTCAGGTGGAAACTATGAGACAACTGGTTCTGGCTATGGTCCAGGAATTGGCGAAGGCTATGACCGGAATGTTTTGATTCTCTCTAGAGCATCAGGTGTACCAGTTATTGCCAATGCTATCAAATATGGCTTTGATATTGCCGAAGGTAATATTACAAAACTTGCGGAGGCTGAATTTAAAAAGCTTAATGCAATGGACTGGTTAAGCATGGTTAAGAAAGATGAAAAGAAATCTGACCAACCTGATCTAGCTGACGTTAAGGTTCCAGATAAGGTTCCGGT
>JAAZGI010000162.1 GCA_012511315.1 Clostridium sp. | reverse complement strand
GTTCGGTTTAAGCCAGGGGCAATCTTCCGCGCCATCATGGCCGCTTCAATTAAAATGGTTCCCGATCCGCAGAAAGGGTCAAATAAAGGTTTTTCACCCTTCCAGCCTGATAATTGAACTAGGGCAGCAGCTAAAGTTTCTTTTAAAGGGGCAGCTCCGGAGTCTTTCCGATAACCCCTTTTATGAAGTCCAGCACCAGACGTATCAATGGTCATGGTGACATGGTCTTTTAATATCGCCACTTCTATTTTATAGGTGGGACCATCCTCCCTAAATGTTTGGTTGGGGTATGTTCTTGACATGGCTTCCACAATCGCTTTTTTCGTTATGGATTGACAATCCGGCACAGAATACAGTTTACTTTTCACAGACTTTCCATTGACATGCATAAAGGCATCCGGCGGCATTAAGTCTCCCCAAGGCAATTTTAAAACCCCTTGGTAGAGCTCTTCAAAACTGGTTGCTTCAAATTCTCCCATGTTAATGAGGACACGGTCAGCCACTCGCAGCCAGGTATTTGTAATGGCCACATCCATTTCATCACCAGAGAACTTCACTCGGCCATTTTCCGTTGTTAAATCCTCATAGCCTAAGGCTTTGAGCTCTTTCGCCACCAGGGCTTCCAAACCAAAGGTGGCAGTCGCAATTAAATTAAAATCCATGGCTTAACCTTCTCTTTCGATCTTTTCGGGCTCAGGGGGCCAATTAAGGGTCAAGGTCAAGGGGCAGTGGTCTGAGCCTAATAAATCACTGTGAATTTCGGCTTCTGCCACCAAAGGAAGCAGCTCTTTGTCCACTAGAAAATAATCAATCCGCCAGCCGACATTGCGATCCCGGGCTTTAAAGCGATCATCCCAGAAAGTATATTTCACTTCCTCTGGATTCCTCTCGCGGTAAACATCCACAAATCCAGCCTCTAATACCTTAGTAAACCACTCCCGTTCACTGGGTAAAAAACCTGGCTTTTCTTGATTGGAGCTTGGATTGGCTAAGTCGATGTCTTGGTGGGCCACGTTAAAATCACCCGTCACAATCACCTGGCGACCTTCTTTTCTTAGCTTTTCAAAAACTTTTAAATAGTGCTCATAAAAGCTCATCTTGTCCACTAAACGTTCATCCCCATTGCCACCGTTGGGGAAAAAGATTCCAAAAACTGACAGGTTCCCAAAATCAACCCGCATGACGCGGCCTTCCTCATCAAATTGATCGCCAGCTCCTTGCCAAATTTTATCCGGTTTGACTCGGGTGTAAACGCCAACGCCAGCATAGCCTTTACGCTTGGCTGGATGAATCACCAGTTGGTAGCCTAATTCTTTTAATTCCATGTCTGGAGTGAGCTGGTCTTTTTGCATTTTAATGTTTTGCAAAAATAAAACATCCACATCTAATTCCTTAACCTTTTGGGGCAAGCCCTTTCTCAGAGCGGCACGTAGGCCGTTCACATTCCAAGATCCTATTTTCATTTATTATTTCTCCTCCATTTGATAGAGAGACACTTTGTCATGGTCATCCACTTCAATAATTTCCACTTTAACCTGTTCGGATTTTGAGGTGGGCACATTTTTACCAACATAATCGGCTCGGATAGGTAATTCCCGATGCCCTCTGTCAACTAAGACCGCTAACTGGATAC
>JAAZGI010000161.1 GCA_012511315.1 Clostridium sp. | reverse complement strand
CGAATCAAATATCAACGAAATAAAGTTAAGAGTTCTAAAAGCTTGCCAGAAACAAGCTTTTAGAACTCTTTTTATTACCTGCATTTAATTCTGCATTTAACATATTTGGCGTTAATACATTTTTCGTTAATACATTTTGGTTCAATATATTAATGGGTAGATTGAATTAGATTTTTGCAAACTTCCATATACAAGTGGTTATATTGCACTAGCTTCAAAAATTCTAAAACCACATAAACTCTAGAACTTCGACTTTTCAGATGAGGGTTGATTAATTTTCCCTCTGAATTTATCTTTTTACCTGAAAACCTAGCCGCTAGGGCTAAGTTAAAAAGTCGAAAGACTTGCTACTATTAATATAAGAACATTTAGAATATAATGGCAAAATTAGTTTATGGGAAAACTGATGGAGTCAATTTTGCTGTTTTAAGCAAGGAATGTGATTGAGCGAACAATGATTAACTCAGTAGATGGTAAGGAATATTTACCAAGATTCTTTAAAAAAATCACAGGAAACCAGGATTTGGGAGCTATGAGTAATCATTTTGAACTTAGAAAGAAAAGGGATTGAATTTATTGCCTAAGGTTGTTTTGAGAGTCGAAGAATAAGGGAATTGCGAATGGACTTAGAGCTATTAAATAACCTAGCTGAGCAGGGAAGCTAACAGATATGTTCAGGGAGACAACAGCTAATGGTTTTTCAGTCTAGCTTATTGTTTGATTGTAATGTAACTGATAAAAAGCTTTAAAACTAAAAAAATGAAAGAGGGAGTTGTCATGAAAGGGAAAAAATTTGTAAAAGGTACTTCGATACTAATGATTATTGGTGGCATCATTGCAGCTATTGCAGGAGTCATTGGTTTTATTGGCACGTTAACCCTGGGTTTGGCGTTTCAAGTAACAGGAGAGATGACTCTGTTGTATGTTGCAATCAGCTTAGTAGTTATTTCTTCCATTATCCAAATAACAGCGGGCGTAAAGGGGTTAAAAGCTTGTAAGTCACCAGAGTGTGCTAGCAAAAATATAGTATATGGTGTGCTTATTATCATTCTTACCTTTATTTCTATCGTGGTAGGTCAGCTAAGCGGGGAATCTTTTAACATGTGGGCACTAGTTATTAATTTAATAGTACCAGTCCTTTACATCTATGGATTAAAAGAACTTGAAAAAGATATCGCAGTTGCTTAATTTCTAATTATTTTTTTGATAAGGGTTGTTACTTCTAATTTATGCGATTTTTTAAGAATCCCAATTGTTAATTTAAGCTAGAGAGATGGTCATCAAGACCATATCGAAAGATTTAGGTCTGATCTATTGGACAGATCTATAAAGAAACTGAAAGCTTGACGTAGTCGAGAAGTATCTTCAATTATTGATGTTGAATTATGGGAGAGGGATTCTTACGTGGAATAAGATGGCATATAGTTATGTGACTTGAAAGATTAATCAACACCAGGAGGAAAGAAAATGATAAATCTATTTGGAAAGACAAAAGTAGTTGCTCTACTTATGATCTTGGTCATGGTATTTAGCCTTGGCTCATGTGGAGCTGGCACAAAGACAGATGACGCTGGTCCAAAAGGAGTTTATAAGAATACATTAGCAGACAAAGCGGATGACCAAGGAATGCGAGCGGTGGATGAAAGTGAAGGATTTGGCGTAATGGAGTTTAAGCCGGACGGAACAGGCAAATGGATTTATGCCCTAGAAAATGACATTGAGTGGAAAATTAAAGGGGATAAGCTTACTATTATTGAAAAATGGATAGATTCTGAACATGGAGACCAGGAAGAAACCTATAAAGCGACATGGAATAGTGAGAAAAATGAATTTGAATTAGACGTGTGGGGTCTCAAGTACGTGTTTGAGAAAACGGATGGTGGCTCTTCAGGAGAAGCAGCTGGAGGAGAAGCAGCTGGAGGAGAAGCAGCTGGAGGAGAAGCAGCTGGAGGAGAAGTAACCGGAGGAGTAGTAACCGGAGGAGAAGCGACAGGGGGAGAGGCAACTGGAAATTTAGAGCCTCCTACCGATAGCTCTCTAACTGGAGATTACGTGGGAATAGGTTCTGAGGCGCTAGGGACGAAACTAGATCCCAACGGAGAGTGGCTTAAGCTAAAGGTGGATGGTACAGGTCAATGGTTTTTAGGAATAAACGAAGAAAGTTTCACCTGGACACAAGAAGCAGACAAAATATTTTTTGAGGTTTCCGTTGAAGGGGCAATGAGTAAACTCAACTATACAGGAAGGGTTGAGGATGAAGAGAGGATTACTTTAGATGTTGGTATGGACTACTATTTTGCCAAAGAAGGTAGTCCAGCTGCAGAGGAGAAATCTGAAAACCCAGAAGATCCAGGAGGGGAGAGTTTATCAACCGACTATGTTGGCTGGGGCATTAAACCTCTTGGGCAAATTCAAATTCCTGCCGAGTGGTATGGAGTTGCCCAAATTACTAATTGTGTGGGCTTTGACTTTGAAGAAGTCGAGTATGACGTTTGGGGTTATACGGATAAGGATACTTCAGGCAATAGCTATTTTGAGCTTTGGTTGGATGAGGATCTGACCAGTCATCCCATTTTGTCCTTTTATATTGATGAGGCAGAAACAAGATGGCTAAAGCCTGTTATTGGAGAAGGCGATAGTTGGGTGGATATTGATGACAGTGGTGTGGATCAAAGTTTAACGGAAGACGCCGAATGGATGTTGATGACCGAATATATCGAAGGGTCCCTAGATATTTTCCACTCTTATTTAGATAATGAAGGAAGGACAGCTGATGTTCGGTTTTTCATTAGAGAAAAAGGTACAGGCTGGCGTGAAGATGTAGATCCTCTTCCACCTAGTTATGATGCCTACAAGGCAGAATATTCAGACGCGATTGTGGATTGAGTTAGTTTTTATGGTATGGCGTTCTGGTAAGGGCTTAGAACCCCTTACCAGTTGAGTAGCATAAAAGAATAAATAAACTTTTATACTCGTTGCTTATCAGCAAATGAAACGATACGCAACGAGTATAATTATTTGTATTCTGACTGTTTTATTCTGACTGTTTATAGTCTGACTGTTTATAGTCTGACTGTTTATATTCTGAAGGTTTTGAGAAGAATGAGATTTTATTATTAAAGAGTAATTATACCTAGGAAAAAAAGACTGTCATAAAAAAAGGAAATGGTTAAATCTTTAAAAACTATTTGAAGCACCTTTTAAAATGAAATTAGGACCATGGATTTTAAAGGATTTTAAATATTAACAAAGTATTAAAATAATAGTTCGGATAAATTAATAAACGGATATCACTCAATTGATTGAGTGCAATTAAATAATTTCGTAGAAGTGGAAAAAGGCGCCTAAAATTTAATGAATCTATAAATGGAAGAAAAAGGGGGTTTGCCCTTAGCGTCAAGTTTTAGTACGATTTTACTTGTGTTTTATTAAATCTAAAATAAAGTAAAGAAAAGGATTATTAATATGGAAAAGAAGAAAATAGGTCTCGTACCAAAACTAATTATTGCAATTGTGCTTGGTGTTTTAATTGGACAACTCAACTTTATCCCTGAGTTTCTCCTGCGGATCCCAATCACTTATTCCAAAATATTCAGCAGCATCCTATCCTTTATCATTCCTTTGATGATAATAGGTTTTGTCATTGTTGGTATTGCCGACTTAACAGAAGGAGCAGGAAAGCTTCTAGGAATTACCACGGCAATTGCCTACGGTTCAACCCTATTAGCGGGTATTATAGCTTACTTTGTTGCAAGTACAATTTTCCCAAGCTTTATCAGTTCAGACTTGGTGGAAAAGCTAACTGAAACTGGAGCCGAATTAACTCCTTTGTTCTCCATTCCTCTGGACCCACTACTGGATGTCACAGGTGCTATTGTCTTTGCCTTCATGTTCGGAATCAGTATTTCATGGTTAAAAGGACAGGGTAAGGGCGAAACCATGTATAATTTATTTTCTGAGTTCGGAATTATAATTACAAAGATACTAAACACGCTAATTATCCCAGGACTTCCACTTTATATTTTCGGAAACTTCTTGAATCTTAGCTTTTCAGGATCGGTATTTCCGGTACTGTCAATTTTCTGGAAGGTGTTCCTCATCATTATCATTCTGCACATCCTCTACATTGTAGGACAGTTCGTTATTGCAGGTGTTATTGGTAAGAAAAACCCAGTGACTTTGATTAAAAACCAGATCCCTGCTTACATCACAGCCATTGGAACGCAGTCTTCGGCTGCTACGATTCCAGTGAATTTAGAGTCAGCTAAGAAAAATAAAGTTTCAAAACAAATTAGAGACTTTACTATTCCGCTGTGTGCAACAATCCATCTTTCCGGAAGTATTATTACAGTCACTAGTATCGTTACTGCGGTTCTACTGATGAATGGAATGCCCCATGGATTTGGTTTAATGGCTGGTTTTGTTGCTATGTTGGGTGTAGCAATGGTAGCTGCTCCTGGAGCGCCAGGTGGAGCAATCATGAGTGCTCTTCCCTTTGTGACTCTAGTAGGTATTGACCCAACTGGGACTATGGGACAATTGTTGATTACCCTATATCTGACACAAGATAGTTTTGGAACGGCAGCAAATATATCAGGGGATAACGCAATAGCTGTTATTGTGGATAGTTATTATAAGAAATTTATACTTAAAGGTAAAAAAGAGCCTGAAGAAGTTGTAGCTACAGACCAGCTTCAAGTAGAAATGTAGAAGTTTCATTCAAACTAATAAAGATACAATAATAATAGTGGCAGAAAATAAGACTATTTGGAATCTAATCAGATTCCAAATCGTCTTTTTGTGCGCCCTGTATGGGCGCAATCTAGGGGTTAAAGTCCCTAGTCTGCCCTAGTAGCGGGAAGGACTGAACTTTAGGGCTGTGGGAGGTCGACTAGTTAGCTAATGGCTAGTCGCCTACTCGATTGTTTTTTGCTTATTCTTAGATGTTGCGACTATCATAAGCCCAGTGTAGAAGTGCCTGTCGTTGTTTCTTTCGACAGCTCATATCCAATTCAGAGCAATTGGATCGAACGGCACCAGCATGCCTTCGGAAAGCTTTCCAGCGTTTTATTTGTCTTAGATCCTCGTCAGGGATTCTACGTCCAAGAAAATAACGACAATACCACTGAAACCATCCCCTGGGATCCTCATCATAAATCCAGCCTTTCTTCTTCCATTCACTGAGAGGTTGAGAAGCATCCACCTTGAAATAATTTAACGAAATATCTTTTTTATCTGGAGATAATTTGGCGTTAACAAACCAATCTGCAGGAAATTCAGCTCTACAGTCAGTCATATATTTGCCACCGAAAACCCCCAAATGAAGCATCTCTTTGGGGGTTAGCTCAGGCTTAAACTCCGGATGAAAGTTTTCACCGGTGGGTTCGCTTAGAAAATACGAGTAATCTTGCATTAAATCATTGGCGATTATTTTTATCATATATTTTCCTTATGCAAATGTTAGTCGAGTCTTAGAGTGGGATTGGATAAAAAGTTTTGGATAAGGCTTTGAATTGCCTGTTCTATAAAATAATGAGCTTGAATCCTATAAGAATATTTGTCTGCTTGCTCCTAAACATATTGTAGCTTAGTGGGAGGTTAGATGACGTATTTGTGAAGAATAAGCCGATATTATCCATTGGTGAAACGACTATTATAAAAAATATCTACAAAGGCGCTTTGGAGTATAAAGGGTTAGGACGTTGACTCTTTATAAGGATTTGTCTCTCAACTTAAAACCAGACTATAAAAACTTGATGTTTAAACAGTTAGAGTTTTTATGGTCTGGTTTTGTTTATTATTCTATATCGATGGTTCTTAACGTGTTTTTAATAAGTGTCAACTCTCAATTGCCGTCCATTAAAGAGTTAAACGAGGATTGAAACGCTCACTAGTTTTGTGAGACGGTAAAAATAGGTCAATTTAGGCTATTCAATATAAACCGGTGGCTGTGATGAGTGTCTGTGAATGTTTTACTTAACGGTTGCAGTTTTTGCCATGGGAAGTGGCGTAAATTGAAATTGTGCAAACCGAATTAGAGTGTAGGTGCATAAGGCTAAGGCGATCCAAGGCTGCATCTTAACAATCCAAGAAAGCCACTGGGGCCCTTGACTTGTGTCTGATAAAAATAGATAGGTGCTACGTGCGGCAGTGCTAGAGATGACAAAGGGGAAGGTAAAGCTAGAATAGCTGGGCGCGAAAGGAAGGCTTAATAAGGTAGGAAGCTTTAATAAGCTGAGGGCATAGAAAAGCAAAGACAAAGTTAAAATAAAATAAACCATCGGCAAACTCTTTGAATTTGCTGAGCTCATGTAGCCGGCCAAGAGAAGGGAAGCAGGTGCTGCATAAATCATTAAGGTTGGTTTTGCAGGAAGCGGTAAGGG
>JAAZGI010000160.1 GCA_012511315.1 Clostridium sp. | reverse complement strand
TCAAACTCTAACTGCTCGGCTGCCCCTTCCATCTCTTGCTTGATCTTGCGTTTCATTCCGGGATCGCCACCATTTAACAGCTCAATGATTTCATCAATCATGACAGCATAGTCAGCTTTGGAAATCTTACCAGCACAGGGCGCTTTGCAAAGTCCCATATGATAGTTCAAGCAAGGTCGGGTGGGTGGCCCCCCTTCAATAATAGTTAACTTGCAAGTACGTATAGGATAAATCGCTTTGATACTTTCAAGGGTTTCATAGACTGAATTTACATCCGTAAAGGGGCCATAGTATTTGGATCCATCTTTTGGAGTTAGACGAGTTACAAAAACCCTGGGGAAGTCTTCCTTCATAGTAATTTTAATAAAGGGAAAGCGCTTATCATCTTTTAAGTTGATATTGTATTTTGGTAAATTTTCTTTAATTAAATTTTGTTCTAAAATCAAAGACTCGATTTCTGAGTCGGTAACAATATAATCAAACTCTGTGACATGACTCACCATGAGACGAGTTTTTGTATCCAAGCGGTTAGGATTTCTAAAGTACTGACGAACCCGCTTTTTTAAAACCTTCGCTTTCCCAATATATATAATTTCTCCCCGTTTGTCTTTCATAATATAGACACCGGGGGAATCCGGTAGGATTTTCAGTTGGTGCTCAAAATCAAACATGGGGGACTACTCCTTCTTTTTTATCGAAATCTTAGCTCAAATTGCTAAGGAAAGTAGCATTCTGCTCATACTATTCTATCATTAGACAGCACATTTTTGAGCTGGTTTAGAACTCATGATTTTATCTAATTCGTTGAACTTTATTTCTGCTTAGGTATTTGGGTTTCATTTTAGCTATTTATTTGAAGTTTATCGCAGCTATTTATCTGCAATTTGTTTCAAGTCAATAGTTGAGTTTCATTTGCCTTAGCTATCTGGGCTAGTTTTTTAGTCTATTTATCAGTAAAGGAGCTTTTCAATCAGCTAGCTTTTCAATCAGCTAGCTTCTAAATAGCATCCCTAGCGGTTTTTCCAATAAGTTAAAATGTCTTTGGCTACAGGAATGGCTTGACGTGCTCCTGTATTTTCATTAACATCTGCCAAGTCTTCCACCACCACCGCAAAAGCTATTTCAGGGTTTTCCTGAGGCGCAAAACCGACAAACCAAGCATGGACCCGGGTTCCATCATCGACAGCAAACTGAGCTGTCCCTGTTTTACCAGCACCATTTAGTTTACTCAAAGACTGGTAAGAGCTACTTCCGCTTGTCACATTCTTAATCATCATCTCTTTTACTTTCGTGGCCACTTCTCTAGTCATCGCTAATGAAAGCTCAGGCTCACCAGATTCTGACACTACGTTATCGTCTTTATCCGTAATTGAGCCAATGATGGATGGCTGGACAAGGCGACCATCGTTGGCCACAGCTCCCGCTACCATTGCCATTTGCAAGGGCGTTGCTGAGACAGCTCCTTGTCCAATGGCTGCTAAAGCCTTATTGCCAACTTCAGCCTCTGATAGGGTAGGAAAGACAGATTGACGGGCGGTCATGCCTTCCATTTTAATCGGAGCATTAAACCCTAAATCTTCTGCTGCACGTCGGAGCTCCTCTGCCCTTAATTCCATACCTAGACTCCCAAATACGTAATTCGAGGATTTGGTGAATGCTTCTTCCAGTCCAATCTCACCATAAACATTGTTATTAAAATTATTTAAGGTGGAGCCATCGGCAAATTCAATCATTCCTTGATCATCAAAAATACGTGTTTCAAGGTCTGGTATGTTTTCCAGACCAGCGGCTAAGGTTACCACCTTCATGGTTGAGCCCGGCGCATATACGGATTTAATTGCACGATTAATTAAAGGGGCTTGGGCAGCGTAGGCTTCATCTGAGTTGGCGCGTTTCATGACTTCATCTAGTTTTTCAGCAGAAAAACCTGGGCTAGAGACCATAGCTAAAATCTCGCCAGTCTTAGGATCTAAGGCCACAACAGAGCCTTTGCGCCCATCTAAAGCCTCATAAGCGGCTCGTTGTAGTCCCGTGTCCAAGGTAAGATGAAGAGAGTTCCCTTCTTGCTGCTTGGTTACGCCTTGTTCTGGATTGATTAAAGATGAAATAAAATCTTTAGTGAAAATACTTTCAATACCAGGGGCCTTAGATAACTCTTGATCCATAGAAGCTTCTAGACCCGTTACTGAATATTTGTTGGATACATAACCCAATATATTTCCGAAGGCTTGACCACCAGGGTACTCTCTAATTTGAGTCCCATCTTCGGACAGGGTGCTTAAAGATAACACTTTGCCATTGCGGTCATAGATTGAGCCACGTAACACTTTATTGCGTGCCTCTGCGTTCCGACGGTTCCCAGAAGAAGTTCGCAAGGCATCCGCTCTAGTTACTTGGAAATAAACCATATAACTCATTAAGGCAATAAACATGGCAAGAACAAATGCCCCGACTCGTTTAATGCTTCGTCTTAAGATTTTGTTCTCTCCTTCGAAATCATGATTGAAGCGTTCTTCTAAGCTACTAGCTCCAGGATGATAGGG
Source organism: Clostridium sp. (assembly GCA_012511315.1). Lineage (GTDB taxonomy): Bacteria > Bacillota > Clostridia > Clostridiales > Clostridiaceae > JG1575. The sequence goes on along the minus strand of JAAZGI010000160.1, from coordinate 3,678 downwards.
GTCTGAACTCGGAATCTCTCTTCGTATAGATTGAGTCTTGTATTCTCCATGGAAAGACGAATCATCAACTGTTCCCTCTGCCTCTGGCTGGTAAACGAAGGAGTCTGCATTCAGCTGGGCCTCATCACGGGACCTAATGGATGCCGCATCCAAAGGCTGGCTTTTTCGTCCTAGCCTTTTAGAACGGTCTTTATCTTTGTCTTTATCTTTATATGTTTTCATTGGTTCTGAGTCTTTTTTTCCATTTAAGTCTTTATTTGTTGAATAAACAAAGTTATCCGGTGTTATTCCACCCGCTTGGTTTTCCACTGAAGGATTAGACGGGTTTTGTTCTGTCGAGGAATTCTTCTTGTTCGTTTTCTTTGACTTGCTAGAACCATCTTCATCCCGTCTACCTTTATTAAAAAATGCCATTATACCGCCTCCTCTGAGGTTTTTTGGATGATACCTAAAGCAAAGAACACCGTGAGCATGGATGTGCCTCCATAGCTGACCAAAGGCAATGTAATTCCGGTCAAGGGGATTACATTTAAGACACCACCTACAATTACAATGGCCTGCATGGCAATCATCACTGAGAAGCCCACCGTGAGTAAAGAAGAAAACACACTCCGAACTTTCAAGGCCACTCGAATACTCCGATAAAACATTAAAAAGTAAATAACAAGGATTCCGATACTAAAAATCATGCCAAATTCTTCGGCTAAAATAGCAAAAATATAGTCGGATTCACGAACTGGAACCATGGAAGGACTTCCTTGATAAAGCCCTCTGCCTAAAAGACCACCAGAAGCAATTGCATATAAGCCTTGAACAATTTGATAGCCAAACCCATGGGGATCCTTAAAAGGATCCAACCACATGCTAACGCGAACTTTAAAGTGATCAAAAATAAAATAGCTAGCTGTGGCTCCTAAGGCTCCAATCCCAAAGGCAGCTAGTATATATTTGAATCGATTGGTGGCCACGTAAACCATGGCCAAGGCAATGGATCCAAACATTAAAGCCGAACCCAAGTCTTTTTGAAGCACCATAAAGCCAAGAGTAATGGCAACTACAATCATGGGTTCAATCAAACTTTTAACATTTCGGTAGGTCCGCAGGGCGCTGGCTAAATATAATACAAAGAATATTTTTCCAAACTCACTGGGCTGAAAGGAAAAGCCTTTAATAAAGACCCAGTTCTTAGCTCCATTGACTTCTGTTCCGAAAAACATGGCCATGCTAACAAAAGCTACGGTTAAAATCATATAAAGATATCTCAATTTAGCAAAACGCTTCAAGTCAGGCAGGATGATTACGATAATCGAATACAGTGCCACCCCAAACACAAACCACATGACCTGTCGAATGGCTAAGGCTGAATTGATGCGATAAATCATGGCAATGCCAATCACCGATAACATGGTAGCAAAGGAAACGAGATACTTATCCCCCTTACTAAAAAACTTTTGCACAATGAGATGGACATACCAAATCAAAGCACATAGAATAACGCCAATCACTAAGGCACCCGGATCTTTTGGCGATGCTGCAATGGCAATATTGACAAACAAAGCCAGAGTTAATAAATAGACGGATCTGGCCAAACCGTTGGAACTTTTTTTCATGGTCAAGTCCTCCTAATTAATAACGCGCAACACGATGGAGCCCAAAGTAATCTGATCATTGATGTCCAGATAAACTTTGCCCTTCAATCGCTTGCCGTTTAATAATGTTCCATTAGTAGAATCCAGGTCCTCAATAATATAACGCCCTTGACTGGCAAATAAACGCATATGATAAAAAGAAATATAAGGATCAAATAAAACCACCGAGTTATCTTGCTCACGCCCAAAGGTCATCCCACTTCGAAGTGGAATCACCGTTCCTTTACGCAGAGCCGATCCACTACCGGTTTCCACAACTTGTAATCCCCACTGAGATGCATCCTCACCAATCAATTCTTTGGGGCCATCTACATCTCGTCTCATCAGACGCAGGGCTCGAAATATAAAAAAATATAATATCAAAATAAAAATAACCGAAAAAACTGGTGCTACAACTTCCGACAGTTCCATTCTTGATCCCTCCTTTAATCTGCTTAAATTAAATACTATAACGCGTTGTCTCAACTCAAAACTCAATCAATCATTAATAATGTACTGATTTACAGCACTTTATTAATTTTGTCCTTTTATTGTAGGACCTTTCATCCGGCGAACCTCTTCCTCTACCTATGACAAATTAGGGTTGAACTTTTAACTAAGAATTTCGACATAATATCCTAACCCTACTTTAATTTAAATACATTAACTTCATCTTAATAATTGACTTGTTTTTAAGTTTATCAAATTTTTAAGACTAACAAGTTAAAAGAAGGTTAAGTACAAGAGTTTTAGTACAAGAGTTTTAGACTGATTTAAATGTTCTAAAGCTAATTTTAAAAGACGGCAAACTGCTTAAATCCAGTTTGCCGTCTTTTAAATTTAATCTAAAATATAGTATTCCTATCCATTTCGGTTAATCTATTCTGCCAAAGAAATCTCAACAAATATCCTATGTTGTAAAAAACTAACCCCTTTGAAGCTTATTGAACCGGACTCACACCTGGTCGATACCGCTAATGGATAGCTGCTAACTTGTTTTGCATCATGCGTAGAACGTTACTACGTTCAAGCACCACCAATAAAAGTCCTGCTAAAACCGCCCCTACTCCAGTGGATAATAGAAAGGGAATGACATATACATAAAAGGTTAGACTAGATGATGGAATCCCCATGAAAGCAATTGCCATGGGATAAGCTGAAAGCCCGCCCAAAATTCCTGTCCCTAGAACCTCCCCGATTAATGCCCAGATTAATTTTCGATGAGCTTGATAGAATAAGCCAGCAAATAATGCGCCAATCATGCTACCAGGAAAGGCAAGTAAGCTGCCTAAACCTAATAAATTACGAATTAAGCTGGCTGCAAAAGCAGTGAGAACAGCGTAGCCCGGTCCTAGGAGGACCGCTGCCAATACGTTGACCATGTGCTGGACTGGTGCAGCTTTACTACCAAAAATCGGAAATGAAAATAAGCTACCAACTACGGCAACACTACATAAGAGGCTAGCTACGGCTAGTTTTGTGATGGATGAATTCTTTTTTATACTCTTTCTCATAAACCGTTTCCTCCTTTAGGATCAAGCGACAGATTTCTCTCCACTCAAGCGTCGACTAAAGATTGCAACCGCTAAGCTTATAACTATGGTTAAAGCCATGGCGGGTATTGTACTGCCCATTGCTAAATCAAGCTTCATAAAATAACGATACGCAATAAAACCAATGAGCCAAACAGCGATGTTTTTGCGATCAAAGGCTAAATGACTCAAATCTTTTCTTAAAATATAATGATCGCTGATTAAAAGAGCAATCATCGGAGCAAAGACAGAGCCAATAATGAAAAGAAATCCGGTGATGTTTTGAAGCGGTAATGCAATAGCTCCAGCAATACCAATTACCGTAACGGCAATTCCCACTTTCCGTTCGGATACCCTTGTTTGAATACTTGCGCTAGACACACCAGCGGAGTAAGCATCTAAAAAGGTTGTGGTGACTGTGGATAATAAAATAATAATCAGCCCGGCAATGCCAATTCCACCTTGAACCATAATTTGAGCAATATCACTGGTTCCTGTCATCGAGGCAGCGCCCATTC
>JAAZGI010000159.1 GCA_012511315.1 Clostridium sp. | reverse complement strand
TTAAAAGAGGCTGGATATAAAGTTATCGGAAAAACAACTGGTTCTGCTGCTCGAATGATTTATTGGGATTCTGATGTGGATGAAATTATTTATCGACGACCGGAAGGTCCAAATATCTCAGAGCAAAAATCTGTTGCCCATAAAGCTGCTAAAAAAGGTGCTGACGCTTTAGTTTCTGAGTGTATGGCTGTTAATCCCGACTACCAGAAAGCTCTCCAAGAAGAGTTGGTAAAGGCTAATTTAGTGGTCATTGTTAATGTGCTTGAAGATCATATGGATGTGATGGGCCCCACATTAGACCAAATTGCTGAAGGGTTCACTAATACCATCCCTTATAATGGCCAATTAATTATTGCCCAAAATGAATATGTAAATTATTTTAAACGAGTTGCCCGACGGAGAAAGACAAAAGTTTATGTAGCGGAGGACCATCTGATTTCAGAGGCTTATCTGCGCAGATTTAACTATATGGTGTTTCCTCAAAACGCATCCCTAGCACTGGCTGTATCTGATGCCTTAGGCATTGATCGACAAACGGCTTTTAGAGGCATGTTAAAGGCTCATCCTGATCCTGGTGCGGCGGAAGTGTTGAGCATTCCTTCCTTTGGCCAAGGGGTTTTCTTTATTAATGGCTTTGCCGTTAATGATGCTACCTCTACCCTATCCATGCTAGATAGAATCAATGCTCTAGGCTATAACACCAATAATGCAACTATCATTATGAACTGTCGGCCGGACCGAGTGGACCGATCCATCCAATTTGCTGAAGACGTTTTGCCCCATATGGACGTAAAAAAAATTATTGCCATGGGTCAGATTACTCAACCAGTGGTTGACGCTTATAAACGAGGCGATTTCATGGCTTCAGAATTTATTAACATGGAAGACATGCCTGTAGCTGAGATTATGAAAGAACTTAAACGACAAGAGCCCAATTCTGTTATTTTCTCTGTGGGCAATATCCACGGCGATGGTGAACCCTTACTTGAGGCGCTGGAAGAAGTTAGTGAACATACTAATTTATACCGAGGCCAAGAACAATTTAGTCCCCATCGCAGACAAAATATTTCAAGAAATCTTCAGGAGGATTTATAAGCCATGTTTGGTACCGACTTATATATAGCACTAGTAGTAGGAATTGTTGTCAGTTTAATTTATAACGACGTGACGGGGATTTCCCCTTCAGGTCTGGTTGTTCCAGGATATCTTTCCTTGATTTTTGATCAACCCATGTTTATTGCCTATGTATTTATCTTTTCATTATTAACATATCTAATCGTCGTCCATGGCATTGGCCGATTTACGATCCTTTATGGTAAAAGAAAATTTGCAGCCATGCTTACCGTTGGATTGCTTTTAAAACTTGTGTTTGATTATCTTTATCCCATTATTCCCTTCCAGGTCCATGAATTCCGGGGAATTGGTGTAATCGTACCTGGACTTATTGCTAATACGATCCATAAAGAAGGTGTGGTTCTAACCGTAACTAGTACCATCCTTATGACAGCTGTTACCTTCCTCATCGTCCTAGGGTATAATTTAATATTCTAAGCTGAGCGAAAGGAGCTTATAAAATCGATGAAAAAATTAAATTTCCAAGAAAAAATACTTTTGTATCAAAAGAAAAATCGGCGAAAAACCGATGTTCAATCTATCTTTTTACTGTTAGGCCTAGTCCTAACCTACTTAGTTGTGCAACTATTTAGTGCTTTTACAGCCAATGCCGAAATCGTCGTAACAAAAGATGCTAAATTCACAGCAACCATGGTTGGCGACATGATGTTTGGACGTAATGTTCAAACAGTGGTTGATAATAAAGGCTATGATTTCTTGTTTCGCGAGGTTGAACCTTATTTTAAAGCATCAGATTACAACACGGGGAACTTTGAAAACCCCATCCTTCTAAAAGATGAGTCTGAATATGAGTTTGAAAATGATTTGACTGAAATGAAGAGTATTTTCTTGCATGCTGAAGCTGACGTGGCCCCTTACCTTGAATCCATTAACTTTACCACAATCAACTTAGCAAACAATCACCTGATGGACTACGGCGCAGTTGGCCTAACTGAAACACTTGATACCTTTGCCGAAACCTCGATAACACCCGTTGGTGCTGGATATAATAAAACTTCATCCGGTCAATTTCATTATGCAGAGTATGATGGCTATAAAGTTGCAACCCTTGGTGCAACGGATGTAGGCTATCAATGGGGTTTCTCCACCAACCGTCAAGCCGGTGCAAATAAAATTCGTTTAAACGACTTGCTTCTCACTGTTAAAGAAGAGTCACAGAAGGAAGGCAGCGCTGATTTAATTATCGTTCATACCCATTGGGGTGTAGAGTACGACTCCTCACCCAATCCAAGGCAACAGGATATCGGCCGTGCTTTAGTGGATGCAGGAGCTGACATTATCATTGGCCACCACACACATACGCTACAACCTGTAGAAATCTATAAGGGCAAGGTCATCTTCTATTCCTTGGGAAATTTCGTTTTCGACCAAGGCTGGAGCAAAACAAAGGATTCAGTGCTTGCTCAATTTAAAGTGAAAGAAGATGATTCTCAAGTGATTGAATTAATTCCAATGAAAATTGAGGAAGCAAGTCCGACCCATTTAACGGGACCATTAGCTGATTGGAATTTTAACCGCATGACAAAACTTCTTACAAAAGACCTAGGCGATGATGTTGATTGGAAAACCGAAGGCGGCAAAATCATCATCAATCTAGAAACGAAATAAAAAGAGGGAAAATTATGGGAGATCAAAACAATCGATATCGCAGTTGGGCATCTAAACTCACTGTAGTCCTAGGCTTTTTAGTCATTATTTCTATGGCGATTAGCCCACTGCGAACAATTTTAGGAAATACTCGCACAACAGGCAATGTTCAAGAATATGTCAATATTTCCGGAACAACTCCTGACCAACCAAATCAGCCAATTGAAGGGGTATCTACTCTACCTTCAGCTCCTGGTGTAGAAACACCAACTAATACGACAACGGCTATTTCACCTGATGG
>JAAZGI010000020.1 GCA_012511315.1 Clostridium sp. | reverse complement strand
ACCTAGTTCACTGTTTCTTTAATTTGGTATGTTATCCTATTTGTAACGAATAAAAGGAGAGTTTAAGAATGATTAAAAGAAAAATATTGTCCCTTGTCATGCTATTGGCCTTATCAATTACAGCCTGTAGCCCAGATAACACGAATTCAACAACTACAAATACCGGGGCCCAGGACAGTGGGACCTTAACAGCTACAGAGACAATAACTAATACAGAAACGAACACATCCACTGACACAAACATAGATCAGGGATATGCTGATCTAAAGATAAAACCAGAGCAAGCATTTGATATTTTTATGGAGAAATATACAGGCGCTAAAATTACTAAAGTCCAACTCGATGAAGATAGTGGAAACTACACCTATGAAGTAAAAGGGTTTGTGGATAACACAGAATATGAAATTGACATTAATTCCATGGATGGAACAATCATTAAAGAAGAAATGGAAACGGATGATCAACCAGACCCAGAGATTACAAGACTTCAGGTTGAAAAAGTTCTAGCCCTTGTGGATAAAGCGTTGACAGACGCTGGCGAAGGGGCCCGTTTAGACGAGTGGACCTTGGAAGTTGAAGATGGCATAGCTAAACTTGAAGTGGAGTATGATCGAGATGGTTTCGATGATGAAGAACGAACCTATAATGTGGAGACTGGAGAACTTCTAGAGTTAGATGACTAAGTTCTATTAAAAACGAGGTGCCTTTACAGGTACCTCGTTTTTATATCGAAAAATTGATCCAAGTTTGACCTGGATTTTAAATCCATCTGTTTTAGACCGTATAAACTAGAAGATAGTGGGAAAACACTCCCTTACCTAACCCAACTACTTAAACTTAGTTAGTTGATTAGCTCCTCTTAGGGTAAGCTTAAATCTTTTAATGGAAAATTGAGGCTTTCTTGGATCCACGAGATGTCTAAAGCCCATGTTTTAACTAGATTCAATCGATTAAAATGAATTCTTGCCTCATCACATTCATTTTGAAAATCCACCAAACCACATTGATTCACTGTAAGGAATTGTGTGATAGCTTCTTTTCCAAAGCCGATTTTTTGTGCTCGACCAAAATGAATGGTATTGTGGCAGGGTTTACAGACTCCGACTATACCGACTAGTTTTTGTATATGGTGTTCTTCATCGAATTCCCAAATTTCATGGGCATCTAAACTCTTTACGACTTGCCCACAGGTGTGACAACAAGAGTTTTGATTGGCTAATGCTAAGTGACGAATTTTTCCCCAATCTGAAGCCTTGAGTTGTTTGCTTAGACTGGTTCCCCAGGCTGTTCGCGGTACTAGTTCAATGTGTAATTTCATAGAAACCTCCAAAACATTAAATTAGGAAATGCTCTGAACATATTCCCTTAATAAGGGTTCAAGCTTCCATTTTTTATTACTTAAAGTATAACCTAATATATAGACAAAAATTCAACTAATATGTCTTTTAAAAGATTAAATGTTATAAAAGCTTATATAGTATAATCAATATGATTTTATGCATGGATTGAGGATGCAGCTGAAGTGAAATAAGATAGAACTGATATTTTTAGGCTATATATAAAGAAGAGTATTATAATTTAAAGGGGCTGGATCTAATATAGTTTCAGTCCTTGTCACATAGCATAAAGTCAGAGAATAGCTGAAGGTCTTTTTAATCCCTTTTAACCCTGCTTAATAGGTTTTCAAAATTAACAATTGCTTAATTAAAGCTCTTCATTGTGCATTGACATAAATGGCTGTAAGGGTAAGGCTAACACCACTTTAGCGTAAAAAAATCTCCCCTGGTTTAGTCTCTTCGATCCGGAGGAGAATTACGAATATTCATTGACATCTGGTAATTAAATCACTGGCTGCTAGCTTGAGGATATTCATAAGTAAATTCTTATCCTTTTATTGAGAGCATGGAAAGAATGAAAGACTTTATTATAGGTTCGCATCATATTGAGAAAATCAAAATAGGGAAAAAGAGGTTGAAGTTTGTGGCCTAAAACTGGAACAGACAAATTCAGGTAAATAAAAAAGCCTTTGTTATTCAATAAATGGATAGAAAAAAATAAATTTTGCAAATAAATTCATTTTAAAAAGTAGCATTAAGAATAGTGTGAAAACTACTGATACTTATGATAATGTAAATTTAATAAACCCTTTTCAGTGAGCAATTCTAGAATAAGGACGATTATTATAAATGTGAATTTTTGTTTTAATTTCACATTGAGGTAGAAGAAGTTATACAAAAGCAGTCATGAATTATGATGCATGTAGGATTGGTTAATTTATAATCCATGTCTAGGGATATGAGGTATTCTAGGAGTAAATTATGGTGGTAGTATCACCCAAACTTTTATTCTTCTTGTTCCATATTGAGAGGTAATCCATTGCCAATGGTTTCTCGAAGCTAATCGTATAATTTTATGGAGAGGAGACTACAGGAAACAATAATTTCTAACTGGTTTTTGATTCCTGAATTAGTAAAATTAATGGGCGCTAACATAAAATTCTCTTTATTTTGCCTAATAGTGCCATAAGGGAGCGTAATAATGAAAAAGATTTTAATCCTGCTTAGCTTTTTAATCCTTGGTGGTTGTTTTCAAAAAGAGTCTAAAGATTTTTCCTCTTTTCAACCATTGTATCAAGAAGCTTTCGTCAATCTAAACACAGATGAGAAAGAAATTTGCAAGCGAATTATTGAGTCTACAATTATTGAAAATTTCAAATCCTATGAAATTATAAATTGGCGGAGGATTAGGCCTGAGAGTAAATCAATAGATGAGCCGATCCTCATCGCAGCTGAGATGGTATTGGATAGTCAACCAGATCAAACCATTATAGAAATATATAGGGTTTATCCTGAGCCACTGGTCGACACGGATAGTTATCTATTCTATACAGGAGATTATCCAGATTTTTTTGAAGTACCAGAAGACACTGTTATTAAAACCTCACATATGGATTTAGATCGTGTAAACTCAGCATTAGAGGTGTTTATTCATTTGATCAAAAATTATAACGTAAGAACTCCCCTATGATTAATAACTTACCTACTAGAAACTGCATAACAGCTTCTAAAACATATTATATGAGGTGAAGAACGATGAAAAAAGTCATAATCATCATTTTTAGTCTACTCTTTCTCACAGCTTGTAATCAAAGTGAACCAAAAGATACTAAAGATTTCTCTGTATACAAGCCTTATTATGAACAAGCTCTTAGGGAACTTAATCAAGACGAGCAAACTTTTTGCAAACGAATCATTGAATCAATTCAGATTGAAAGTTTTGATTCTTTTGAAATATTGGAATGGAGAACCCCCGTTCACGGCACTCACACCGTTGAAGATGAAATATACATTAATGTTGGTGATTCTATGTATGAGTCTTTCAACATAGTTTACCCTAAATGGCAAAATGGTTATACAGGCTATTTTAAGGGAGTGCGATTTTTAGAGTTTTATGTGACACCAATCGACATGGATCTCTCACCAAAGGGAATGGATCTTAACAAAGTGAACTTGGGAATTAAAACCTTTTTAGCACTCACTCAAAAAGACAATGTGAATGCTCCACCACCTATCTGGTAAGGCAAGTTGTGAAGATATAACTCCTTTATGCCCAAGTTGCTGGTTTCTAATGTTGATTAGTGTCAAATGTTTTGTGTAACCATTTTTGTAGTAATAGTCTGTTGGCCGCCTCTGCAAAATGACTAGGTAATTCTGGAATCTATTTATAATACCGTGTATCAAAGGTCTGCTACTCAAAAATATCCAGTAGCTACAATATCTTTAGCTCTGAGCAGATTGTATTCACGAGGGTTAAGGACCGTCACATTAACACTTATAAGGTCAAGCAGAAGCTCTCTAACTAGTTGCAAGAGGACAGAAGTCAAAGAAAGATCACACCCTCAAAGCTTCAGGCATACACATTGTAGCCTGCTTTTTGAGGCATGAGCTACAGTGAAGAAAGTCCAGGATCGGTTAGGGCATACGGGCATTTATACTGATATGAGCGAATAGGTCCATGTCACTAAAAAAAGACTGGAAAAATGACAAAGAGCTGAAACTAATTTTTAGTTTCAGCTCTTTGTCATATGGCGGAGAGTCAGGGATTTGAACCCTGGGATGCTTGCACATCGCCGGTTTTCAAGACCGGTGCCTTCAGCCGCTCGACCAACTCTCCATATTT
>JAAZGI010000158.1 GCA_012511315.1 Clostridium sp. | reverse complement strand
TCCATTTTCACGCACAACTTTTATTTGAAAAACAGCTCCCGTTTTTACATACTTTTTGCTAATGGGTTCTCCCCATAACAAATCTGCTGTCGACCAAATCAACGCTTGGGATTTAGCTTTCCCTTGATAAACAATTTTTTTCATTTCAATGGGCTGGAGGCGATGAGGGTGACTGCCTATGACGATGTCTACCCCTTCATCTGCCAATATTTTATATAAGCTCTTTTGTATATCTGATGGTTCTTCCTTATACTCTTTCCCCCAGTGAATATGAAAAACTACAAGCTCAGCCCCTGCTTGCCGTACCTTGGCAATTTCTCGACGGATCACCGACTCTCGATTTAAATTCAAAGAATAATCGTCGGGTACTTCCATCTTTAGGCGAATGGTTGAGGCCGCAAAGCCTACTTTTATTCCATTAATATCCACAACTTTGGCTTGCTGGGCTTCTTCTTTGGAGCGATAAGTCCCAACATAATCTAACCCAATGCGATCCAAATTATCGAGATTACTTCGAAGACCCTCCAACCCATTATCCAGGGCATGATTATTGCCTGTAACCACCATATCCACCCCTATTGTTTTTAAGGTCTGTCCTAGGTTTACCGGTGCATTAAATTTAGGGAAGCCACGATAACCATATTTTTCTCCTGAAATTGGCGTCTCTAAGTTCACCAAAGTATAGTCTCCATTACTTAACAAGCCCTTGAGATCGCCTAATTGAGGCAGGTAATCAAACCGACCGTCTCCTAAATCTGCCGCCTGCCAATTGCTGTTATGACTCAACACATCACCTGATATTACTAAAGTAAACTCCGTATCAGTGTTTTCGTCCCCCAGCTTTTCTTCATCCAGCTTTTCTTCTTCTGTTGCTACTTTATCTTTGTCTGCCTTATCTTTGTCTAGTGCCTTGCTGAACTCTAAAACAGTGTCAATGCCTAAGGCGGTCGAAAACTCAGTTGAACTTTCTGTTATCGTATTTTGATTCAAAGAGCTTGGCTGACAAGCTACCGCCAAAAATAGACCAACACAGAGGGTCCCCAAAAGCATTTTTTTCCTTTTCATACATACCTCTCATCATGGTTATTAGATTTAACTTTTCTTTTTATAAATGAATCCTACCCTTTATCTTGGTTCTAGATTTCCGTCAAAAATAGATCTTGACTAAAAACTTTCAAACTAGCAGATCGTATCCCCCTTCAACAACCCTTCCTTTACCTATGTTAAGTTTTTCTTGGGATGTCAATTCTTCATCCATTTTAAGCTTTATTTTAAATTCTATACTTGTTGCATCAATTATAACTCAATCTTTCGTCAGATAATCGGTTATAATTTGCTGCAAGCTTTAACCAACAAGAAATTTCACCAAAAAAACATAAAGTTTCCTTCATCAATATAGTTTTCTTTCAGCTTGAACTATAATTTTCCAAATAAATCCTCTAAAAAAGTGAAAACTAGTTTTTAAATTTTCGCTAAAAAAATGAGCTCCTGTTATTTCTGTTCTAATTTTTTCTAGCTTAAATTGACAATCGGGATTATAAGGAATGGACTCTAGGGTTTTCCCCTAAAGTCCATTC
>JAAZGI010000157.1 GCA_012511315.1 Clostridium sp. | reverse complement strand
GCTTCAATATCAAGGTGAATAAAAATAACTGGATGACTACTATAATAGTTGGGGCCTCTAATGGCTCTTGTTTCGATTATATTCATTTTTCTTTCCTTTCAATTCGCAAGACAAAATATGAACCCTCGCCATATTCGCTTGGTGTTAGGGATAGTGAATAGCTATACTGCATACTCGTCATTGCAAAATCTAAATGGAACAGGTTTTACCTAAATTGGTTTAATGATATTCTACATAGTTCTAGCACTCTTTTACTCATTGTCTAAGAAAATTTAAAATCTGGATACAAAAACCTCATGAAGTTCAAAATCATGAGGCTTTATAATAATCATTCCGTTTTAATGGCCCACCTTAACTTAGCTGAGCGAGCTCTGCTGTTACTGGCTGTTTCTTCCCCAGATGGGCGCTCCGGACTTTTCGCAATTTCGCTAAAGATACCTTCTCTAAAGTAGCGTTGAAAGGCTTTTTTAACCATTCGATCCTCTCCAGAGTGGAAGGATAAAATAGCCACCCGGCCACCAGGGGCAAGAGCATCAGGTAACTTGGCTAAGAATTCATACAAAGCTTCGAATTCACCATTCACATCAATTCTAAGAGCCTGGAAACATCTTTGACAGGACTTTTTAATGGATGATTCTTGAGTTTCCTTGGGAAGAAACTTAAGAGCGTCGGTAATGATGTCTCTAAGCTCAGTGGTGGTTGTAATTTTCATGCCGGATCGCCTAGCATTAAAAATAGCTTTGGCAATAATCTCAGCGTGAGGTTCATCGGAATTTTGGATGAATAAACCCGCTAGTTCATCTTGACTTAAGTCCCTCAAGCGTTGTGCGGCTGATAGTCCTTTTTCAGGATTTAACCGTAAATCGAGGGGACCATCATTTTTATAAGAAAACCCTCGCTGGGGGTTATCAATCTGCATAGAAGATACGCCTAAATCCGCCATCATAAAGTTCAAGGGTCCTGATTTCTCCACTACTTGGTCTATTTTCGAGAAATTCACAAGACAGGTGGTTAATATCTCGGATCCATATCCTAGGTTTTCTAAACGCTTATGAGTTTTAGGTAGCTCTACAGAGTCCACATCCAATGCGTATAGGTGTCCTTTAAAATCTAACCGGCTGAGAATTTCTTGTGTATGTCCACCGTAACCTAGGGTAGCATCCAAACCTACTTGCCCTGGTTTAATCTCCAGAAAGTCCATAATCTCATCCACCATAATGGGACGATGCATTCCTGCCGGGGTACTTCCCTTTTGAATGATTTTCTCTATGGTTTCTTTATACTTTTCTGGTTGTAGTTCTTTATATTTTTCTGCATATGTTTTAGGGTGTGTTCCCTTGTATCGTTTTCTCCGTTTATGTTTCGGTTTCTTATTGTCTATATTGTCCATAACCACTAAAGATGCAGATTGCTTGAGTTCAAAACCCATTCAGCAGTAATCTGCAGTCTCTTTTCCCTCCGTTATATTTTCAATAGAATCCTTTAACCCTTGTTTCAATGGATGTCACCCGATTGGTTTCAGAAATCCGTCCAGTTTGATTGAAACTAATTTTATCAACTTCCATCCTCTATTTTCTTACTCTTTGAAGTAATTTCTATTTTTCCCCCACTAAAAGTAATTCATTCCTTCTATTTTTCACTCAGGTTCTACTTGCTACCTTATTTTCTTTATGTTACCTTTTCAAACAAGTAATTTTCAGCCATGTTTTGATATTTTAACCCCTTCATCTTTGTCCTTACAAAATCTAAATCAATACCTTTTCCTTTAATCGAAGTAAAATACACATCCAGATTATGGGTGCGGATTGTACCGTTCGATTCAAGAACCCCTACCAATTGAAAGTCCTTATCAAAGTTAGCCAATGTGGCATCCCCATGACTATCATTACAAAGCAATATCCCCCCTACCTTAAGGACTTGTTTTGTTGCCTGTCCAACAAATCCAGCATACTGAGAAATGATTAAATCTACTGGTTCAATTTCAATGGACTTCGTATAATCTTGCCCCAAAAACTCAATGCAAGGGACCTCTTCATATTCTTTATGTGAAGCAATAAATTTTTTAATCACATCCATCTGCTTAAAAAAGCTCATGGTACCTTTAAAGTTATCCACGTAAATTACTTTAGGGATTACTAATGATGGC
>JAAZGI010000156.1 GCA_012511315.1 Clostridium sp. | reverse complement strand
GTTAGTTCTTCCGCCCAGAAGCGAGACCGATTGCGGCGAACATACCAATTAGAGAGTTCATCGGTAAACTCCTCAATGGCAAGACCTGCTCCCGTAATATCGTAATGGTCGAGGAAATCCCCAACGCTCTTGACCAAGGTGTTGAGTCGTGACAAAATCCAACGATCCATAATGTTTGTAGATTCTACTTCTTGGTGCTCTAGTGGATTGTACTGATCCAACTCAGCATAAAGGAGATAGAAGGAGTAGACATTCCAGAAGGTGGCAAGGAACTTCCTTTTAGTCTCGCCAACTTGCTCTTGACTAAACCGAGTTGGTAACCAAGGGGCTGAGGCTGTATAGAAGTGCCAACGAGTAGCGTCAGCTCCCTCTTCCAAGATGACCGGCATTGGGTCTACAATATTTCCTTTATGCTTTGACATCTTAATGCCTTTTTTATCTAAAACGTGTCCTAAAACAATACAGTTTTCATAAGCATTTTTATCCCACAGGGTGGTTGAAATGGCCATCAATGTATAGAACCAACCTCTTGTTTGGTCTACCGCCTCAGAGATAAACTGGGCTGGGAAAGTGGCATCAAATAGTTCCTTGTTTTCAAAGGGGTAATGATGTTGGGCAAAGGGCATAGAACCTGAATCAAACCAAGCATCAATCACTTCCGGTGTCCGGTGCATATCTTTTCCGCATTTTGGACAAGGTAGTTTCACATGATCAATGTAGGGACGGTGTAGTTCAATATCATCAGGAACATCGGTGCCACGCTTCTTCAATTCTTCAATGGAGCCGATGCATTCTTGGTGGCCACAGTCACAATCCCAAATTGGTAAGGGCGTTCCCCAGTAACGTTCCCTGGATAAGTTCCAGTCGATGACACCTTCCACAAACTTACCCATCCGGCCGGTCCGGATGTTATCTGGATACCACTTAGTATCATTGGTATTTTTAACTAACTTATCACGCATGGTGGACATACGAATAAACCAAGAGTCTCTTGGGTAATATAGAAGTGGTGTATCACAACGCCAACAATGGGGATAGGAGTGCTGATATTTTTCAGATGAGAATAAGAGATTTTTCTCATCTAGGTATTCAATGATCTTAGGATCTGCCTTTTTAACATCCATTCCAGCAAAAGGTGTTACTTCATCGACAAAACGTCCTTTTAAATCCACTAAGTGGATCATTGGCAAGCCATGCTTAAGACCGATCAAATAGTCATCTTCACCATAAGCTGGTGCTGTGTGGACAATCCCTGTACCATCGGATAAGGTTACGTAATCCGCATGGATGACAAAGAATGCCTTTTCTTCTGGCTGGTGGAAAGGAAGTAATTGCTCATATTCCCAGCCTTCAATTTCAGAGCCCTTAAAGGTTCTGATGTGTTCATGCTCAATATCACCTAATACCTTGTGCACTAAGGCTTCCGCTAAAATAAAGATTTCATCACCGACTTTAACTTCTGTATAATCAAAGTTTCGGTTAATGGAAAGACCAACGTTGGAGGGTAAGGTCCATGGTGTTGTCGTCCAAGCCAAGAAATAGGTATTGTCTTTGCCCTTTACTTTAAACTTAGCAATCGCCGTGCGATCAGTCACATCCTTGTAACCTTGTCCCACTTCATGGGAGGACAAGCCCGTGCCACAGCGTGGGCAATAAGGCATTACTTTAAAGCCCTTATACAGTAAATCTTTTTCATACATCTGCTTTAAGGCCCACCACTCTGATTCAATATAGTTATTGTGGTAGGTCACATAGGGATTATCCATATCTACCCAGAAGGCAATGGCATCGGACATTTCTCGCCACATTGCCGTATATTTAAAAACCGAATCTTTACACTCATTAATAAACTTCTCAACCCCAAAGTTTTCAATCTGGTCCTTACCAGAAATCCCCAGTTTTTTTTCTACTTCCAATTCAACGGGTAAACCATGGGTATCCCAGCCAGCTTTACGAGGAACTTTGTAGCCCTTCATGTTCTTATAGCGTGGAATAATATCCTTGATAACCCGTGTTAGAACGTGACCAACATGGGGTTTTCCATTAGCCGTAGGCGGCCCATCATAGAAGGTGAAATACTCCTTCCCATCATTCATTTTAAGATTCTTTTCCATGATTTCATTGTCTTTCCAAAAATCACGGATTTCTTTTTCCATTTGGGTGAATTGTTTGTTTTGATCAATTTTCTTATACACTTGATGATCACCAGCTTTCCAGTTATTTTATGAATTGTTTTATGAATTCTCTTGTTATTTTTCCCTTAAAGGTATCAAAAAAGGCCTCGTCCTAAAAAAGGACGAAGACCATTCGTAACCACCTGTTTTAAGGTACTAACATACCCTTCATTATAACGTCATGACTAACGAGGCATCCTACTTAAGGGTTCAGAGCCTTGCTCCCAGGTGATATTCACTTGTAGCTCCACAGGAATTCACACCAACCATTCCCTCTCTGAGTGCTTGCTACAGGTTACTTGTCCTGTTCATTGCATTTAATTTTTCATATATTCAAATATTCATATGAGAGTATCATAACGAAATTTTAATGTTTCGTCAATTTATTAAAGGAGATTCCAAAGTCTAAAACCAGCTTTGTTACTCTTTTATAATGAATGGATTTCTCCTCTAATTAACTCTAAATCTTTCACTGATCAATACGCCATTGCATTCTTTTTAATCTCAATTAAAAGAGTCCTGATTTGTTTCTTAAAAGAGCTCTAGCTTGTTTCTTAAAAGAGCTCTGGCTTGTTTC
Source organism: Clostridium sp. (assembly GCA_012511315.1). Taxonomy (GTDB): domain Bacteria; phylum Bacillota; class Clostridia; order Clostridiales; family Clostridiaceae; genus JG1575. Next base: position 4,000 of record JAAZGI010000156.1, on the reverse strand, counting down.
TTAAAGGAGCATTATTCCCAAAGACCCTCTTCATAGTCTTCAATTAATTGTTCCACTTTAGGGATACAGCGAGTTCCACCACACGCTCCTGTACCAGCTCCCGTTGCCTCGTGAATTTCAGCAAAGGTTCGCGCGCCTTTGCGAATCAGCGCCTTCACTTTCGATCGTGGAATCTGCTTACAAAGACAGGTTTTTGTCAACTTATCTAATATTTCTGGCGTTAAGCCATTATCTTCCATAGGAACCATCCCCTCTTTCACTTTTAATCTTCAGTAGCTACTTTTTCACTTCTTTCTTAAATTATAAACCAAACGCTTTAATTTTTAACACAGCTTTTTAATCAGACCTGCTGCCATAATTCCAATGACATCGGTGGTGTTTTTTTGCAAGCAGTAATCCAAATCAGCTGTTAAGCCCAGTCCTTTTAATCTCCTATAGTGGAGACTATCAGAAAGTGCTGAATGAATATCGGGATGGGCCTCATAAATTAGTAGCGCACTCAATGCTTGATCAGACATTTGAACCTCGTCTTTTATTTCATGGAGCATGGCACCAGCTGTGATAAAATCATCTAGTGTAAATTCACCATCAGTACCAGCATTCATTAGAATGATATCTTTTTTTAAAGATAAGGCATGATGGATTACTGCTTTGGCATTACGAATACAGCCGATCAAGATGGTTTCGGCGGTCTCTGATTTTAAAAGAGTGCGAGTCCCATTTGAAGTCGTCATCATCAGATTTTTCCCCGCCACCAGCTCTTGACTATATTCCAAGGGAGAATTGGAATGGTCAAAACCATCAATCTTTAAGGCATGGCGTTCGCCACCTAAAATTATTTCTGGATTTTCCGCCTTATACTTTAGTGCCTCCTCAGGCTCTAACACGCAGCGAATAGACTTGGCTTGATTGGCTAAAGCTGTAATCATGACCGTAGAGGCACGGAGCGTGTCAATCACAATGACGGTTTTTCCAATGAGGTCTTTGCCTTCAATCAATTTATGGCTGACAAGTACATCACTCTCAATCATTTCGTTTCCTCCAAAAGGCTGCCTTGGGTAATATTGCGACGCTCCAGTTCTGAATCAATAGTGTTTAAAATCTCCCATTTATTAAGACTCCACATGGGACCGATTAAAAGTTCTCTTGGCGCATCGCCAGTTAATCGGTGAACCACCATATTAGGTTCTAATAATCCAATGGATTCACAGATTACATCAATATAATCTTCTTTGCTCATAAACTCGAGTTTACCCTCATCATATAGTTTTTCCATGGGAGTATTTTTCATCAAATGAAGCAAGTGGAACTTAACCCCCTGACTGCCTTGATTTCTAACAAAGTCAACGGTGGTCAGCATATCTTTTTTTGTTTCGCCAGGTAAGCCGAAAATAATATGAGTGACTACATCAATATCGTACTGCCTGAGGAGGGCTATGGCCTCCTCATAGGCCCACGTTTGATAGCCACGATTAATGAGTTCCGCCGTCACGTCACTGGCCGTCTGAAGGCCTAATTCGACCCACACAAAGCATTCTTTGGCGTAGTCTGCAATGAGCTTGACAATATCCTCGTTTAAACAGTCTGGTCTTGTGGCAATAGCCAGTCCAACCACACCTGGTTGGGCCACTGCTTCATCATACTTTCTTTTTAAAGACTCCACTGTATCGTAGGTGTTAGTAAATGCTTGGAAGTAAGCGATGAACTTACCCTTGGCCCATTTTTCCGTCATATGGTCTCGTACTTGATCAAATTGATCGGTGATGGTCAACCGGCGGGAACCAGCGAAATCACCAGAGCCTCGTTCAGAACAGAAAATACAACCTTCCCTTGAGATGCTTCCATCTCGATTGGGACAGGAGAACCCACCATCCAAACTAATTTTCATAACCTTTTCACCAAACTGAGCTCGCAGATGATAATTCAAGGTATGGTAGCGCTTACCAGACCACATCATATAATTCCCAACTCCTTTAAACCGTACAGCACGCCCTCTTCTTCCACCGAGCGGGTGACAAAATCAGCAACCCGCTTGAGATCTTCTGGTCCATTGTCCATGGCCACCCCAATATCCGCGTATTCAATCATTTCAATATCATTGTAATTATCGCCAAAGGCTATGGTCCGGACTCCGCCTTCTGTGTTCATAAATTCTTTCACTGCTTTTATGCCGTCACGCTTTGTGGAATGGGCCAAAGTAATATCAAAACCTAATGCGCCCGGCTGGGGTAAAACGGTAATGCCATGATCCGAGAAATCCTCCATAGCTTCGACGTGGTCCGGACTATTAAATATCACTGAAATTTTATTAACTTTTAACCCTTTGGTCTCTCCTAAGGGTTTCACGTAGGCGGAGTCAATGCCAAACCGTTTCTGGTAGATGTGACTTTCCTCTGTTTCAGATAGATTACTATAAAGGTCAAGACCACACTCTAAATAAAAGACTGGTTCATACTGTGTAAGTCGGTTCATTATAAAATCCAGTTTTTCTTGTGAGAAATACACATTACGAATTTCTTGTCCATTGACCCGAACATAGGCTCCTGCACAAAGAGAATAGCCATCCGCTTTCATCTCTCGAATGGTGGAGGGTAACATGCCATGGGAGCGCCCTGTGCAAATATAATAGCGATCCCCATTTGCTCGAAGGGTCTCTAAAGCTTGTTTTAGCTCCCAGCTCAAGTCTTTAATCCCTTTAGAAAATTCTAAAAGAGTCCCATCGACATCAAAGAAGATCAGATTCAGATCCTTTGTTCTTTCCATATCTTTTGCTTTTCCTATATTTTTTATGCTCTCTATATCTTTAATGTTTTCTGTTTTTTCCATTTTTACCTCTTTTCACTTATAACCGTAGTTTACCATAAAAAAGCAGCCGGTATAAAAACCGACTGCCAAATTAAAACAATTCAATAGAGTCCATATTCCTTCGCTTCATCAACGTAAAACATTAATAACCCTGTCATCATTAAGTTTTTTCAGGATCGTAATTGTCAGCGGTAAAATAAACATTCCCACAAGACCAAATAAACGAACACCCACGTAAAGAGTCATTAAAATAATAATTGGGTGAAGACCAATCTGATCCCCTACCACCTTTGGTTCAATGGCTTGGCGAACTACGAAAATGATAATGTAAAGGATGAGTAGGCCAAAGGCCAGTTTAACGTCACCAAGAATTAAAGTATAAATAATCCAGGGAATCATTACCGTACCAGTCCCAATGACTGGGAGAGCATCCATCAAGGCAATTAGAGAGGCTACCGCAATGGCATTAGGTCTACCTAATATGGATAAACCAATGGATAATTCAATAAATGTTACCCCAATTATAATCAGGTAAGCTCGAATAAAGCGGAAGGCCGTGTTGCCAATATTAAATACCACACTTTCATAGATATGAATGGCTCGATCACTCATTTGTCGTTTTATGAAAGCCTCAATGCGATCCAAATCCAATGTAAACATCACAGAAGAAATAATCGTAAATATTGTAATTAAAATAACTTGGGTCAAGGTTCCTGCTACACCGGTCAAGCTATTAAGCACTGTATTGGACGCTTTTTCCACAAAGTTTAGAAAGGTCTGGTTAATGCTTTGATAACTTGCCTCGGCAAATTCCCGCAAATCTGGGAAGCGTTCTGTGACATTAAGCATCAAGTCACTAATTGCTGGTTGAATATCCTTCATATAAATATTTGGAAGCCGATTAAAGAAACTTCGAATTAAATCAGCAATTTTAGTTCCACCTAAAAGAAACAAGACCACTAAAAGAAAATAAAAAAAGGCTAACATCAACAAATAAACAATCTTCTTATTGATTTTCGTATCCTGAATCACAAATTTTGATAGCCCTCGAACGATAATGGCAATAATTAAACCCATGATAAAGGGTGCGAATAGCGGGAAGACATACTTCGCAATAAAATAGCCAATAAGGCCTATTATAAATAAATAAGCAAATTTGATTATGAAATTACGTTTTTTTTCAACATTCATATTT
>JAAZGI010000155.1 GCA_012511315.1 Clostridium sp. | reverse complement strand
TCATCCACTTCAATAATTTCCACTTTAACCTGTTCGGATTTTGAGGTGGGCACATTTTTACCAACATAATCGGCTCGGATAGGTAATTCCCGATGCCCTCTGTCAACTAAGACCGCTAACTGGATACTTTGTGGTCGTCCCAATTCAATCACAGCGTCAATGGCCGCTCGGACCGTTCGCCCGGTAAACAAGACGTCATCCACTAAAATGACCTTGCGACCAGCCACTTGAAACTTCTTACCATCGGTATTCACAGTAGGGTATTCGCTCATTTCAGTTAAATCATCCCGATACAAAGTAATGTCAACAGCTTCCACTGGAACAGTGACCCCTTCAATATCTTCAATTAGACGGGCAATCCGCGAGGCCAGGGGTAGGCCTCGACGGCGAATCCCAACCAATAAGACATCTTCAATGCCCTTGTTTTTTTCAATGATTTCATGGGCTATCCGCTTTAAAGCTCGTTTCATAGCAATTTCATCCATTAAATTGGCTTTTAAAATCATCTTTCAAGACCTTCCTTTCTTTTGGCTAGTTTCTCCAATATAAATCTAAATTCTTCTGGAACTGGACAAGAAAACTCCATATACTTGCCATCCTTGGGGTGGTTAAAGCCTAGGACTCTAGCGTGAAGGAGTTGCCCAGAATATTCTATCTTTTGTTTTTTATAACCATATACTGGATCCGACACCACTGGATGATGAATCGAGGCCATATGAACCCGGATTTGATGGGTTCGACCCGTTTCTAAACGCACTCGAACTAAGGTGGTTTCCTCATAGCGATGTTGCACTTTGAAATGACTAATGGCTTCGCGGCCACCACGCACAATTCCCATACGTAAGCGATGGCGAGGGTCTCGAGCGATAGGGGCATTAATGGTTCCCTCGTCTTCTTTAATAATCCCTTCACATAAGGCCACGTACTCTCTTTTCATGGAGTGATCTTGGAGTTGTAAAGACAAAGCCTCATGAGCTCTATCATTTTTTGCTACCACTAAAATTCCAGAGGTGTCTTTGTCAATGCGATGAACGATGCCTCGGCGAATCTCACCATTAACCGATGATAAGTCTTTAAAGTGAAATAAAAGAGCATTCACCAAAGTGCCAGTTTCATTACCTGGCGCGGGATGTACTACCATGCCTACCGGTTTGTTAATCACCGCCAGATCCTCATCCTCATAGATGATGTCCAAAGGCAGGTCTTGGGCTCCTACCTTGAGTTCTTCTTTTTCTGACAACTCAAAGGCCACCTCATCTTCTAGTCGAAGACGATAGGAAGCCTTGACTTTTTTACCATTCACTAAAAGATGGTTTTCATCAATCAATCGTTGAATTTGCGAACGGGATATGTTTGTTAACTTGTCAAAGAGAAAGCGATCCACCCGTTGATCCACTGCTGACTCTTCAATACTATAATAAAATTGTTCCATAAATCATGCCTACTTTCTTGGCCTCTATTGGGCTCATCCCGCTGCTTACAGCTTTCCAACTTGCTTTTTAGCTTCTATTTTTGGTTCAATCAATAAAATAAAAAGAATCATTAATCCTGCTCCAATGACTACCAGCATATCCGCCACATTAAAGGTGGGAAAGTGCCAAGAATCGCGAAT
>JAAZGI010000154.1 GCA_012511315.1 Clostridium sp. | reverse complement strand
ATATAGACGATAGCTAACCCTAGTAGCCTGCAGAGATTTTATCATTGCAGGCTTCACCTTTTTTTGTAGTCAGGAGGGAATCTTCTTTTGTAGCTTGGGAATCCTTTTGTAGCTTGGGAATCCTTTTGTAGCTTGGGAATCCTTTTTGTAGCTTGGAGGGAATTCTTTTTGTAACTAGGATTAGTTCTTTTTTTAAGGTGGGACAATGGTCAATTCTTCCAGTTAGGAGAGTCTTTCATTGCAAATAAAAGAGAATCTATTGAAGCAGAGCTTCAAGATTTTATGTCTTGGTGGAATCCGTATATTTAAGATTTAGTTGAATAGCGTGGGGGAATGAGGGGTTCAGTATGGCGTTAAGTAGGTTATTGAAGGGGGAATTGAATATAAGGGAATAGGAGTCTGAGATCATTTATTGGTGGCTAAGATTGCTTCTTTTAGTGAGGAGATAAAAATTAAATTAAACCCGAGCGTTTTGGTTGACTATGAAGGTGGAAAGACGTTACAATAAGAAATGTAGAATTGATAATTGATATCAAAAGGAGAAGCTATGTCAGAATTATTAAACATTAAAAACCTCACAACTAAAGTTGAGGATAAGGCGATATTAAAGGGATTGGATCTCACCATCAATAAGGGCGAGATTCATGTAATCATGGGACCCAATGGGGCAGGTAAGTCTACCTTGGCTAATTCTATTATGGGTAATCCAACCTATCAGGTCACTGAAGGTAGTGTCAGTTTTGAAGGTGAAGATATTACTGATGAAGCGGTGGATGAACGAGCTCGTCGCGGAATCTTTATGAGTTTTCAGTCACCCCTTGAAATTCCAGGGATTACCGTGGAGAATTTCTTGCGGACAGCTAAGACAACCATTAGTGGAGAGCAGCAGAAAGCTCTGGCCTTCCGTAAGCTGTTAAAAGAAAAGATGGATGATCTGGGAATGGATATTAGCTATGCATCAAGATATCTTAATGATGGCTTCTCCGGTGGGGAGAAGAAGAAAAATGAAATCCTGCAGATGGCTATTTTAGAGCCAAAGCTTGCCATTCTTGATGAGACAGACTCCGGCCTTGATGTGGATGCGGTTAAGATTGTATCAGAAGGTGTTGCTAAGTTTTTTAATAAGGATAATGCAATCCTTGTAATCACTCACCACAATAAGATTTTAAATGATTTAAAGCCAGACTTTGTTCATATTTTAGTGGGTGGCAAGATTGTTGAAACCGGTGGCTACGAATTGGCAGAAGAAATTGAAGTCAATGGATTCCAGCGCTACAAAACGGATCAAGAGGAGACATCATGGAAAAAAGAAATAAAACTTATGTAGAGGACCTTGACCGTGGCATTTATGATATTAAAAATGACTTTAAATATAACTTTAAATCAGAGGCAGGTTTAACGCCGGATATCATTCGGGAGATTTCTCATAAAAAAGACGAACCAGAGTGGATGACAGAGTTTCGGCTCAAGTCCTTGGAAAACTTTAATAACATTGAGACGCCTACCTGGGGTCCTGATTTATCGGATTTAGATATTGGTGAGATTATTCACTATGTACAACCCGAAGTAGATGAACAGCGCAGTTGGGATGATGTCCCTGAAGACATCAAACAAACCTTTGAGCGTCTGGGAATCCCTCAGGCTGAACGAAATTCCTTGGCAGGGGTGGGAGCTCAGTATGATTCAGAGGTGGTCTACCATTCCATGAAAGAGGAACTCATCCAGCAGGGCGTTATCTATATGGATATTGAAACGGCATTAAAAGAACACGAAGATATTGTTCGCGAATACTTTATGACTTTGATTCCCAATAACGACCACAAGTATGCAGCCCTCCACGGCGCAGTTTGGTCTGGTGGATCTTTTGTCTATGTACCGGCTGGTGTGGATGTGGATGTGCCACTGCAGTCTT
>JAAZGI010000153.1 GCA_012511315.1 Clostridium sp. | reverse complement strand
GTTACCCTCCGTATGAGTATCAACCTTGTTTATCCACTCAATTTCATGGCTGGACTTTGCTTTTAGCAAGCGGTTAGTGGTTTCGGTAGCGTGCATTGATGAATTAATTAACCACCACTTTGTGGAAATCTCTGCACGTTTTAAATCCTCCTCTAACCGCATGGCTTCATATACAGGAGTAGTTTCTGCAAGCGTCACGATAATGACTTCGGTTTCTTTTTCGTTGCGCAAGCGGGGTAGCAGCTTTTTAACATTCTCGGGAATGTCCCCCTGTGTCCGTTTCACCTCACGATGGTAGCTCTGTGTGGAATCTAGCAATAAAAGCGTGTGCCCTGTGGGTGCAGTGTCAATGACAACAACCTCATTATCGGCTTTATCTACTACCTCAGCAAAGGCACGGAATACGGCGATTTCCTGTGTGCAGGGTGAACGTAGATCCTCTTCAACATAAGCAACATCATCTTCTGACATGGTCTCACGTGCTTTGGAAAGCACCTCGTCCTGATAGCGCTTCAATTCCGCTTCTTCGTCGATATGGCTCATTGTGATGTTTTCTGTTTCTTTGGCGACATACTTCAGATGCGCTGCTGGATCGGTAGTTGTAAGGTGTACTTTTTTGCCTTTAGAAGCCAAAGCAAATGCAATCGCTGCAGCGATAGAGGTTTTACCGACTCCGCCTTTTCCCATTGTAAAAATGACCTTTTTGTCATTCTGATACAAATCATCAATCACATTTTTCAAAGTAGGTACTGTAGTTGCATTTATAGTTTCTTCGCTGATTTCAAAACTATCCTTAGACAGAAGTGCCCGAACATTATCCATTCCTGTGATGTTATATGCCCGTAGCGGAACAGAGTACAAGTTAAGCTTTTTGATATTATTAGGTATCTCGGTTAAAGCTGCCTGCTGTTTATTATAAAGGCTTTCAGATACGCTATCATCAAAGGAAGGCATAACACCGTTTATGACAAGTATTTGATTGTTAACACCCAAATCCGCAAGCTCTCCGGAAGCTCGCTCTGCTTCTTGGAGCGGTGTTTTATCGGGTCGAGATACCAATACAAGCGTAGTAGCATTACCGTCTGCAAGCGTATTGACTGCCTGTTTGTATATATCTTTTCGTTCCTCTAACCCTGAAAGTTGACCTAAGCAAGATGCACCATGTGTGCTTTCGCTAATAAAATTAGTCCAAGCAGACGGAAGCTGCAACATCCTAAGCGTATGTTCAGTAGGCGCTGTATCAAATATGATATGGTCATATTCTCTCTCTGCTGTTTTGTCAGTTATAAAATTAGAAAACTCGTTAAATGCAGCAATCTCAACTGTGCAGGAACCGGAAAGTTGTTCCTCCATATTGTCAAGGACAGCATCAGGTAGCTTACCTCGATAAGGGGCAATTACGCTTTCTCTATATTCCGCAGCGGCTTGAATTGGATCAAGGTTCGCAACAACAAGACCGGGAACTTCTTCAATCGCAACTCCCTTACTTGTTAGATCTGTAGAAAATACATCCTGAAGATTGGAAGCCGGATCGGTACTAATGAGTAGTACCTTTTTACCGTTATCAGCAAGGGTAACCGCAGTAGCACAGGCGATTGATGTTTTTCCAACGCCGCCTTTGCCGGTAAAAAACATATATTTTGTTAGGGAAATATTCTTTACATCAAAGTCTTTCATTAACAACAACCTCCACCGTTACAGCAGCCACCGCCGCTTGATTTTTTTTCTTCACCAAGATAAGACTCCGGAACACCAAGCAATTCTGCAATCTCAGCATTGCTAGGGTATTTCTTTGTCATAACGATTTTACCGTCCACTACCGTTGCAGGCAGTAACTCAACACCATCACCCATAATAAGTTTATTGATTTCAACGTTCTTTATAAATTCCTGTGGAGCATTGCTCAAGTTATAGCGGTTGACCACTACACCGTATTTCTTTAAGTTACTGAATGCAGTGGAAATGCGAAGCAGTTCAGGGTCAACGCCGACTCCGCAAACTCCGGTTTCACAGCACATAGCGGGCTCATAAATAGATATTCTTTTCATAGTAAATTCTCCATTCTTATTATTATTTTTACTTGCATAGAACTCTTTAAGATTTTCTGGCATTATATATTCTGTATTGGTAATGTCAACATTGTCGGAAAACAAGGTTTTCAAAATAGCATTTGCGAGCATTTCTTTCGGAGGAATTTCGTAGACTTCATCTTCATATCGAAAAACGCGGCATTCCACGTCGCATCCAGCTATATCACTGCAACACCCGCAATCATTTTCTTCTACTGTAAGGCAGATATCCTTACTGTTTACACGAATAGTCGGGGATGATAGAAACTGATATTCAGCCGCAATCTTCGCTGTAGACATTTCTGTTTTACGTCGAACGACTTTATATCCAGCCAGTTGCAATGCCGGTTCTAAAACATCTAAGACTCCGTCTAAAACTTCATCTGTTCCGACACAACGGTCGCAGGTATTTAAATCGAGATAAAGGTAATCAATAGTTATTTCTTTCATATAAAACATCTCCTATTAAATTATTATTGTTATTGATTGTTATCAGCTATTGGCTGTGGGAACCAGTGTTTTGTTTTATTTACAAACTTGACGAGCAGTAGCATTACAGGTACCTCTGTAAGCACTCCTACAGTACAGACAAGAACTACCGGTGAATCTACACCAAAAATTGCTATCGCGACCGCCACCGATAATTCAAAGAAGTCAGAAGCAGCAATCAGAGAAGCAGGTGCTGCAATATCACGAGGTAATTTCATCCCTTTACTCACTGCATAAGTTAGCGCGAAGGAAATCGTGTTCTGGAGGACCAGCGGTATGGCAATCAATAAGACATATAAAGGGTGCTCTACAATAATATCCCCTTGGAAGATGAAAATAATGACCAGTGTGAGTAGTAATCCAATGGATGTTATAC
>JAAZGI010000152.1 GCA_012511315.1 Clostridium sp. | reverse complement strand
GGCTACACCCGTTCCCATCCCGAACACGATGGTTAAGCCTTATAGTGCTGATGATACTGCATGGGAGACCGTGTGGGAAAGTAAGTTGACGCCAGTTTAGCAGTTCCTTCGAACTGCAATAATCCGCGATAGCTCAATGGTGGAGCACTCGGCTGTTAACCGATAGGTTGGAGGTTCGAGTCCTCTTCGCGGAGCCAACGAGAGTCTGTACGATGTATGGACTCTTTATTGCTTTTTGAAAGAAAAATTAATTGAAATGTATAAGAAGGCTCAAAGGAGAACCTATGGTTTTCTGAGAGCTTTTTTTGTTTTTTGTTTTTTTAGTATTAAACTTAGCAATACTGTTGGCGAATCGAGGTGGGGGATTGATAGAAACAGTTCCTTATAGATTTTTGATGTTCCCGAGATATACAATGTTTGGTTTTTCAGTCGAATTAATAAGTTGGATCCCACTTCAAGTTAAATAGAAGATGGAATGAAGGGGGGAATATAAGAAAGTGCCAGTCATTGCCTCACCGCTCTGACTAAAACCGATATACAAGGATAGTTTGAGTTTTGAAGGGGAAAAGTAAGTAGTTGATTTAAAAAGTTAACTCTTAATGGTTTTTACCTTAACAAACCATTAGAATAGAAATAATATGGTTTATATGAAATGTTATAATGTTGATTTTAAAATACAATAAAGTTAAAAATAGAATGAACTAAGTATTAGTGATATGTCACTTATTTTAAACCACTGAACAATTAAGAAAGGATGAAACAATATGGCTAAAGAAATGAATATCCAAATGGTTTTAAAAGAAAGCCCCATTCTGCAAACAGTAGCTTCTAGACAAGAAATGCTTTGGACAAATCCTTATGTTAAAGAAGAGCCTGATCTTAACATCGAAGGGTTGTCGGTTCAGGGTATTGATGATGCAGAAGAGCGTCTTGCGCGATTTGCCGACTATATTCAAAGAGCTTTTCCCGAAACCAAGTCAAATCAAGGTTTGATTGAATCACCCTTAACTGAAGTTCCAGTCATGTTGGCTTGGTTGAAAGCTGAAAGAGATAGCTTTAAGGGACGTTTGTTTTTAAAAATGGATAGTAATCTTCCCATCGCTGGATCTGTTAAGGCACGTGGGGGCATTTATGAAATTTTAAAGCACTCAGAGGATTTAGCTCTGGAGCACGGTTTGATAGAACCTGGAGAATCTTATGCAAAATTGGCTAAGGAGGAGAGTCGTAAGTTCTTTTCCAATTACTCAATCCACGTAGGTTCCACAGGGAATTTAGGACTCAGTATTGGAATTATTAGTGCGAGCTTGGGTTATCAGGTGACAGTCCATATGTCCAATGATGCTCGAGAATGGAAAAAAGAACTCTTGCGACGCCATGGCGCAGTGGTCAAGGAGTATGAGGGAGACTATGAAAAGGCCGTAGCTGAGGGACGCAGACTTTCTGAAGACGACTCGAAAAGTTATTTTGTTGATGATGAAAATTCAAAGACTCTTTTTTATGGATATGCCGTGGCGGCACGCCGTCTAGCACGTCAGTTGGATGAGAAAAATATCGTGATAGATGATGAGCATCCTCTATTTGTATACATTCCTTGTGGCGTTGGTGGTGCACCTGGTGGCATCGCCTACGGCCTTAAGACAGTGTTCGGACCAAATGTCCACATCTTCTTTATTGAGCCGGTAGAGACGCCCTGCATGCTTGTAGGAATGGCATCTGGGTTGAATCATGAGATTAGTGTGCAAGATGTCGGATTATCTGGTTTGACTGAAGCCGATGGACTGGCTGTGGCTAGACCATCAAAATTTGTAGGCTTAGTCATGAAAAAGATGTTAAGCGGAGTATTTACCCTTCACGATGAAAAGCTTTATCATTATTTGCAAGGCTTAAATAAGACAGAGGAAATTTTTATTGAACCCAGTGCTGCATCGGCCTTTGAGGGACCCATTCAACTTCTTCAGTATGAAGAGGGGCGACAGTTTGTTGAAAATCAAGGCCTAACCAAACACATGGACAATAGTATACATATTGCTTGGGCAACCGGTGGCAACTTAGTTCCAGAGGACATACGACTCGATTATTTAAAACGGTAAACTAATTATTTAATCCCATAAGCAAACTTAGCATATTATAGAAATCAAATGGTCTGATTTTGATTTGATGGAACTCATAATTTAAGGACTATTGTTTTCTTTAATATGCTAAAATAAAGATTGTGTACAACTTATATAGGGGGGAACTAAACATTGGACTTTTTACATGTACTTTTAACGGAGCTAATTGATATTCTGATTCTCATATTGGAGTTTGTCGGTGTGTTGTTGATTGCAGTAGGGAGCATCAAGGCAATTCGAGATCTAATTCAGTCTAAATTGAACTTCGGTAGTGAGGATACTAAATTAATTCTTGCTCAATCCTTGGCCTTGGCTTTAGAGTTTAAGATGGGAGCGGAGATTCTTAAGACAATTACGGTAAGAACCTTGGAAGAGCTAACAATCCTCGGTGCGATTGTATTGATGAGGGTCGTTCTTTCCTTCGTCATTCACTGGGAAATTAAGACAACCCATGAGGATAAAAAGAAGCAAATTCACCAAATTCGTATCCAGCAGGAACGAGAGAAGCTGGAACATCTTCGCGATCTTCCAGATCGGAAGTTATAATCTTGGGTCTTTAGATGAGCAGCCTAGACTGTGATAGAGCTAGCGTCTTAAACATTCAGATCATATAAAGTTAATATGAAAAGTAAATAATAAATATTAAAAAAAGGTCAGTTTTGAATAAGCAAAACTGACCTTTTTATAATGAGGGGTTTTCTTCAACCACTTTATCTTGTTGACTAAAGTCTTTTTAAGTACTTTTTAGGTGTATTCCCTGCTTTAACAGCTACCTATTTTGTGTCAAGTCAACAAAGTCATAAATATAGTGGCGAACTCGATCATAGGAATCTTCATCACCGACCATGACAAAGGTGTCTTTATCTTCAAAAATCATATATGGCCCAGGAGATAAGATCAACTCATCTTTTCTTTTAATGGCAATAATGGTTGCACCAGTGTTTTGCCAAAAGTTAATTTCTCCAATCGCTTTGCCTACAAGGTGGGATTGCTCAGGAATCTCCACTTCCAGAGGAGCAAAGGGATTTGAAGTTTTAAAGCGCACCGTATAGTCTAAGACGCGGTCTAAGGATTCTTTAAGTTTTTTATCCAGCTCTTCCCGCTGCTCTAAAATTTCATTGATGGCCTGCTTGATTCCAGAGATGGAGTCAACTTGCTTGAATTGATTAATAAAGTTCATGGAAAGATCCATAGATTCTACTAATATGCCGGAGCCGTGAGTAACAGAAACAATTTTCATATCTTCCAGTAAAGAAACAGAACGCCGGATGGTTTCTGGCGATACATTATACTGACCGGCTAAAGTCGACCGGCCGGAGATTCTGCTGCCTTCTGGGAATTCACCATTGGCAATACGGGAGGCAATATCGATGGCAATCTGTTGATAAACAGGTTTGGTTATTTTTTCAGTTTTTTTCATTTGAATCCTCAATTCTTCATACTTTGATTTTTGATGGATGGGTGGCTGGAGTGCTAAAACTAGTTAAACTATGGAGTAGATTAATTTGTCCCCTGGCAGCAGGTTAAAAATGGAAATAGTCACTTGCAGTTACGATCCGATTACCAGATTTAGACACAATTACCGTATGCTCGAACTGAACTACTTGGCTATGATTTTCAGTGACCATGGGCCAAGCTCCATCGGGATTATCCACGACCCATTCATCCCCATCACTGATAAAGGTCTCAATGGCGACTACCTGCCCCTCGTGAAGCAGGGAGGATTCTCTTCGTTCATGGTAATTAAAAATATAATGGGGATCTTCGTGAAGACTTGTTCCGATACCATGGCCTGTTAAGTTTCTCAATACGGTGTAGTTATTAGTCACAGCAGTTTTAAAGATGGCTTTGCCAATTGCAGCTGTGGATTTTCCAGGCTTGGCGGCATTAATTCCGGCCTTCAAAGCTTCTCTTGAAACCCTGAGCATATCTTCCTGTTTTAAATCCATATCTCCAGCAATCACGGTCATTCCCGTGTCAGCGAAAAAGCCGTTTTTACTAGCTGAGACATCTATGTTAACCCAGTCACCGGCTTTTAAAGGGATATTTACAGGGATGCCGTGGCAGGCAACCTCATTTACTGAGATACAGGTATAACCGGGAAAGTCATAGCTGGATTTAGGTGCCGATAGGGCCCCTTCTTGATCTAATAAATCTTTTGCCATTTTATCTAATTCCAAGGTAGTAATTCCAGGACGCACGGCTTGAGCCAAGGTATCTCGGACCAAGGCGACAACTCGTCCAATTTCTATTAGGCCATTAATTTCTTTTGTTGTTTTTGCTATCATTTATTCCTCTCTTTCTTGTGTTTATCTTATCACAAAGAAGGCTTATGGTTCAAAGATAGCCCATAAGAAGGCTAATAAATTTATTTATTTTGAAACTCTCACAGAAAGTGAAATGCTTTGACTGGTGAAAAATCGTTTACAATATCAGGTAGGTGCATTATAATTCAAAGTAACTAAAGATTTAATAGACCTATTCTTTGAAGAATTCTCAAAAGAACTAATAAATCTATTAATAGACTAACAGGAGGAAGACGGTTATGAAAGCAATGGACTACACAATCGACAAGTTAAGAAACGTGGGCCTTATCGGCCACAGTGGGTCTGGTAAAACCACCCTGATGGAAGCACTTTTAAATTTTTCAGGTGCAACTGACAGAATGGGACGAATTGAAGATGGGAATACAGTTTCCGACTTTGATCCAGAAGAAAAGAAACGCCAGATTTCCTTACAGGCCTCTGTGGCACCCGTATATTATGATGGCTATAAGATCAACTTAGTTGACCTGCCAGGATATTTTGATTTTGTCGGAGAAACAATTCAGGGAATGCGAGCGGTGGACATCGCAATGATCGTTTTGTCCGCTACATCAGGTATCGAAGTTGGTACCGAAAAAGCCTGGAATTATACTGAAAAGATTAAACTTCCAAGAGCGTTTTATATTAACAAAATGGACCGCGAAAATGCGGACTTTGATAAAGTTTTTGATTCTTTGAAAGAAAAATTTGGGATGTCGATCGTTGCCGTACAGTATCCACTGGGTAAGGAATCAAATCTAGAGGGTATTATTAACATCGTATCTCGACGGGCCAGATTTACAGATAAAGCCACCGGCAATATGGAAGAAAGAGAAATTCCAGAAGAATATAAAGCTCGAGTCGATGAGCTCCATGATCTTCTCATGGAATCCGTTGCTCAGACCGATGAAGCTTTATTAGAAAAGTATTTTGAAGGGGAAAAGCTAAGCAAAGACGAAGTATACAATGCACTCATTAAAGGCTGTGTAGCTGGTGAAATTGCCCCAGTTATGTGTGGATCGGCTGCAGAACAAGTTGGACTAACGACTCTTTTAGAAGATATCATTGAAGGCTTTCCATCACCAGAGTATGCGATCCCGCAAAAAGCAGTTGATTTAAAAACTGATGAGGAAATCTTTGTTAAGTTAACACCCAACAAACCCTTCTCCGCCATTGTTTTCAAGACGATTGCAGACCCCTTTGTTGGTAAAATTTCTTTATTTAGAACCATCACCGGAACAGCAGAAGGTGAAATGAATGTCTATAATCCCAATCGGGACAAGAATGAAAAACTGACTAATTTCTTTTACCTAAGAGGTAAAAACCAAGAAACTGCAGAGCGAGTCAATGCCGGTGATATTGGTGCTGTAGCAAAGCTAAACGTAACAAAGACTGGTGACACTCTGTGTGACACATCTTTCAAAGTTCGCTATGACGCCATGAACTTCCCGAAACCTGTTATGAGTTATGCTGTATTGCCAAAATCAAAAGGGGATGAAGATAAGATTTCTTCCGGATTAACCCGGCTTCTTGAAGAAGATCCAACCTTTACAGTGGAGCGAAGCCCAGAGACGGCAGAAGTAATTATGTCCGGCTTAGGTGAAACCCACCTTGAAGTGTTGGCTTCTAAGTTGAAAGAAAAATTTGGGGCCGATGTGGAATTATCGGATCCAGCCCTACCTTATCGGGAAACGATTAAAGGTAAATCAGACGTTCAAGGTAAATATAAGAAACAATCCGGTGGACATGGACAGTATGGCGATGTAAAAATTCGTTTTGAACAGCGCCCTGATGGAGAAGAAGAATTAGATTTTGTTGATGAAGTTGTTGGTGGAGCAGTTCCTCGAAACTTTATACCAGCCGTTGAAAAAGGTTTGCGTGAAGCGATTAGTGTGGGGGTTTTAGCTGGATTCCCTGTAATTAAGCTAAGAGCAACCCTTTATGATGGTTCTTCCCATGCGGTAGACTCCTCAGAGATGGCCTTTAAAATGGCAGCATCCATGGCCTTTAAGAAAGGAATGGAAGAAGCAAATCCGATTTTGCTTGAACCTATTATGAAGATGGAAATTATCGTTCCCGATGATTATATGGGCGATGTAATGGGCGATATTAACAAAAAAAGAGGTCGTGTTCTAGGTATGGAGCAGGAAGAGGGGATGCAGAAGGTTATTGCAGAAGTTCCCATGTCGGAAGTTCAGCGCTACTCCTCTGATTTAAAATCCATGACTCAAGCCAGAGGGGAGTTCCGTAGTGAATTCGTTCGCTATGATGAAGTTCCAGCCTTAGAAGTACCAAGAATTATTGAGAAAACAAAAGCGCTTCGGGAAGCCAAAGAAAACAAATAGACTGGCCTGACCGCAAATAAAAGTAAGGAGATTCTGCTTAGCCAGGGTCTCCTTACTTTAATAAAAGGGCACCTGTGCAACCAAGGATGCCATGAGAAGGAACTTAAGCTCTATGTTATAATGAGACCAATAATTTAGTAGGGAGAAGGGAAGGATGGATACATTTCAAAAAAAATATGTGATAGGGATCGATCTGGGAGGAACTAAGATTACTACCGCCATTGCAGATTTCACCGGTGAATTGATAGAAAAAACCACCTTGGCAACGGGAGCTAAGGAAGGTGAAGAAGAGGTCATGAAACGAATCATCCAATCCGTGAAGATGGTCATGGAAGCCTCTGGACTTTTAATTGAAGAGGTGGGCGCTATTGGTATCGGCTCGCCAGGACCCATTAATTCAGAGACCGGTGCTATTATTACAACCCCTAATTTACCTTTTAAAAACTTTTCATTAACGAAGCCTTTAGAAGAGTGCTTTAAAGTTCCTGCTTACTTGGATAATGATGGAAATGTAGCAGCAATTGGTGAGTGGATGTTTGGTGCTGGGAAAGGCTATGAGAATGTTTTATATATCACTGTATCTACTGGAGTAGGAGGCGGTGCTGTTTTAAACAATGAGCCTTATCATGGTTCCACAGCCAATGCCCTAGAGATTGGTCATATGATTATCGAACCTTCCTCACCTCACCAATGTAATTGTGGCAACTACGGTGATGTGGAGGCCCTGTGCTCCGGCACATCGATTTCCAAGCGAGCTATGGAAGCCATCGCAAAGGGGAGGAAATCGAGTCTCACAAAGCATGAGACCATTACAAGTTATGAAGTGTATCAAGCTTATAAAGAAGGGGACGAACTTAGTATCGAGAT
>JAAZGI010000151.1 GCA_012511315.1 Clostridium sp. | reverse complement strand
CACACCAGCAAATGATGGCGACCCAGAAGGGACTCGAACCCTCGACCTCCGGCGTGACAGGCCGGCACTCTAACCAACTGAGCTACTGGGCCGTATAATGGTGGGAACAATAGGGATCGAACCTATGACCCTCTGCTTGTAAGGCAGATGCTCTCCCAGCTGAGCTATGCTCCCATAATACGACTAGATAAATTAAAATGGTGACCCCTAGGAGAATCGAACTCCTGATACCACCGTGAAAGGGTGGTGTCTTAACCGCTTGACCAAGGGGCCACGTTCATCAGGTTCAGGTGATTTCCAAAAACGGAAATTTTTTCTTAAAACGCTGACATAGACTATAATACCTCACTACTTAAGTTAATGTCAACTTCTTTTTTTAAATAATTAATAATTATTTATCCCGAAGCACTAATTATTTTTGATTCCTGTCAATAACTCTTGTCAAAAACAGGTTCGACTTATTATATCAGTCAATTGCTGAATATGTAAATAGCGAATCCATGGTTTGATCAATAATAATCAAAATTCCAAGGATTCGCTATTTCATTGCTTTATTACCAATACCTAAGGCTTATATTTGTTTGAAATATTCCGAGCTGCTTTAAATTAAGCACTAAAGTGGTAAACCTGCTTTGCGTAGCTCGACTAAAACACAGCTTTCCAAGTATTCCAAGTTATGCTTTTCGCAGTATTCTTTGATTTCCTGACTTCGTGCGCCTGGTTGTGCCATTACCCGAGTAATTCCTTTTTTATGAGCTTCTCGCAGAATTTCAAGACCCGCTTTAGGATTCACCACTAAATCAAGAACCTCGATTTGAAAAGGAAGATGATTTAAATCATTGTAAACCCCCTCACTCGCCTGGGCCTTGGGATGATACCCTGCCACTTTATAGTCATTTTTTTTCAATGCCTGTAATATCTTGTAGGCATATTTTTCTTCATCGGTTACATTCCCACAAACCAACCAATTTTTATAGTTCATAAATTCATGTGCTGCCATTTCAATCTCCTCATCTTTGTTATAATAGGGTTATATATCCAAGTAAAAACTCGAATAGATCGTAGTCCTTTCCCTTCCTCCTTGCCAATTTGGAAATGGAGTGGAAATTTATCCCTTTTATCATAACAAATAAAAATAACGCGGTTATATCAAAAGTACCAATAAACTGTTAAGGAATGAAACCAATGAAAAAATTTAAAGTTATTATTATCGGAGGCGGAGCTGCTGGTTGTGCTGCTGCACTAAAGCTAAAAGAGGCCAGCGTCGAAACGGCTATTTTAGAGGCTGGCGACCGACTTCTAAAAAAACTTTTAGTTACCGGCAATGGCCGATGTAACATAACCAACGACAAATTAATTAAGCCCAATGATGTTACTCCCTTCTTTACTTGTCATGATCCCTCCTTTGATTTTCTTCCACTATTTGAACAAGATGCCTCTAAAGCCATTGAGTTCTTCGCTGACCTAGGATTACCCTTAACCACCTTAGACCAAGGTAAAATGTATCCCAAATCTCTTCAAGCTTCATCGGTTTCTGATCTAATTCGTCTCCGACTCAATGAGTTGGAAGTACCCATCTTTTTAAAGGAACGCGTTAAAACCATCAGTTTTAGTCAGGACGGCTTTAGCTTGCATACCCAAACCAATCATTTCCAAGCTGATTTTATTTTAATCGCTGTTGGCGGACAAGCCATGCCAGGTACAGGATCAGATGGTTCTCTAAATAAAGTGATCAGAGGTCTGGGGCATCGAATGATCTCCCCACTTCCTGCGTTAGTTCAGCTTAAAACCGATTTCCCACAACTTCGTGCTCTTGCCGGCGTCAAAGCTGATGCTCATCTTACCCTACTCGATGGCCAACAAGTCATTCGTGAAGAAACCGGCGAGCTCCTGTTTACAGATTATGGTGTTTCTGGCCCTCCTGTTTTACAACTCTCCCGCTTTGCCTCTGTTCTTTTAAGCGAACACAAGCAACCCACACTGATTATTGACCTTTTCCCTGAGCTATCCCCCGTCGAAGTTCTTTCCCTGATTCTGCGTCAACGCGACCGTTTCCCTCAGCGCGAAACTCAGTTTTTACTCAACGGGATTGTTCGCAAGAAACTAATCCCCGTGCTTCTGCGTCAATCTGGTCTTGACAAGATGAATCGTCCAGCTGGTGAAATTGATCTATCGATTTATGAAAATCTTAGCCAAATGCTCACCAACTGGCAGATGACCATTACTGACACCAACGGATTTGCAAATAGCCAAAGCACCCTGGGCGGGGTGGATCTTAGTGAAATCAACCCCCAAACCATGGCATCAAAAAAAGCAAATCATCTCTTCTTTGCTGGAGAAGTTCTAGATGTCTGTGGCGCTAGTGGTGGTTACAACCTACAATGGGCTTGGTCATCTGCCTTCGCTGCAGCAGAGGCTATAATCAATCAGATTAATCCAACTAAAAATACACACTAAAAGACTTCTCAAAATCCTTCAATTTTAATAAACGCCAGCAAAAGGCATGCTTCTTACCCTTTTGCTGGCGTTTATTATATGTGTTTTATTTCAATTTCCATCAATTTATTTAAGCAGTTTTTTTACTTTCCCACTGTTTTTGCCCAGCTTTAATTAGGCTCTCTTGTCGTTTGATTAGTGATGTTTTCTAGTTCTTTTCTAGTTCTTTTCTAGTTCT
>JAAZGI010000150.1 GCA_012511315.1 Clostridium sp. | reverse complement strand
GCAGCATTCTTATGGATAATACCCTTTGCAGCAGCTTTATCCAGGGACTTAACAGCAACTCCGTAAAGCTCGTCGACGTTGTCAGAACCTTCATTGACTGCCACATCCAACTTCTTCAAAGTCGTCTTTAAAGCTGTTTTTCTAGACTTGTTTTGAAGTGTTTTCTTTTCTGTAGTCGCAATTCTTTTGATTGATGATTTAATGTTTGCCACGTTTTCACCCCCTTAACCGTTGCTTGGGTTTATTTCTGTTTTATACACAACAGGTAAATTATACCATTTCACCCGATAGAATTCAAACAGTTTGCGTATTTATTGCAAAAATTAGTATATTACAAAACTTACATAATATCAAGGATATGTTATAATTCTTATGTTAGAAAATGGGAAATTGTTGTCTGAATTCCTCAGATGATTGAAAAATAGGAGAAAAGCATGAAGAAAAGTCAAAAAAATATTAGAAATTTTTCCATCGTAGCTCATATCGATCATGGTAAGTCGACATTGGCTGATCGTTTGATTGAAGCCACACAAACGCTAACCAAGCGCGAGATGGAGGCGCAGATCCTTGATAATATGGATTTGGAGAGAGAGCGAGGTATTACAATTAAAGCTCAAGCAGTGCGTTTGATTTATCGTCGTGCTGATGGTGAAGAATACTATCTGAACATGATTGATACCCCAGGCCACGTGGATTTTAACTATGAGGTCTCAAGATCACTGCAAGCTTGTGAGGGAGCCCTATTAATTGTAGATGCCACTCAAGGGATTCAGGCCCAAACATTAGCCAACACCTATCTTGCATTGGACAATGACCTAGAAATTGTACCTGTAATTAATAAAATGGATTTGGCTTCTGCTCGTCCAGAAGATGCTATCCGAGAAATCGAGGATATCATTGGAATTTATGCTGGTGACGCACCACAAATATCAGCAAAGACAGGCCAAAACATTGAAGCTGTACTTGAAGCTATTGTGGAGAAAATCCCGGCTCCTGAAGGCGATGAAGAGGCTCCGCTACGAGCTTTGATTTTTGACTCTTATTATGATCCTTATCGAGGGGTTGTGTCTCACGTTCGTTTGGAAGATGGAAAAGTTCGTGTGGGTGATAAGATTCGTTTTATGATTTCAAAAACTGAATATGAGGTCACTGAGGTAGGTGTGTTTACACCTGGTTATCTTCCCTTAGATGAGTTAACAGCTGGAGATGTTGGTTATATCACAGGCTCCATTAAAAACGTACGAGATGCTCGAGTGGGAGACACCATCACACTGGCTTCAAATCCCACAAAGGAACCTCTGCCAGGATATAAAAAAGCTGTTCCAATGGTCTTCTCGGGAATTTACCCAGTGGATGGTGCTCGTTACTCTGAGTTACGCGATGCCCTTGAAAAACTTCAAATGAACGACGCAGCATTGGACTTTGAACCGGAATCATCCGTTGCCCTAGGCTTTGGTTTCCGTTGTGGATTCCTAGGCTTACTTCATATGGAAATTATTCAAGAACGGGTGGAGCGCGAGTATGATATCGACATTATAACCACCTCACCGTCAGTTATCTATAAGGTATTTACCACGGATGGCGGTATGGTTGAAATTACAAACCCAACCAATTTACCACCGATTGCAAACATTGAACGAATGGAAGAGCCAGTGGTGAAAGCAACCATCATTGCACCCAGCGAATATGTGGGTAGCATTATGGAATTGTGTCAGGATCGACGAGGTGTCTATATTGGGCTAGAATATATCGAACAAACCAGGGCCAGCTTGACCTATACTCTCCCTCTCAATGAAATTATTTATGATTTCTTTGATACTCTTAAATCTAGAACGCGTGGCTACGCATCCCTTGATTACGAAATAAAGGGCTATCAGGAGACTAAATTGGTTAAATTGGACATTCTTCTCAACGGGGAGATTGTGGATGCTTTGTCTATGATTGTGCCAGAGGACCGAGCTTATACCAAGGGCAGAAACATAGCAGAAAAACTGAAGGAAGTCATTCCGCGTCAGATGTTTGAAGTTCCGATTCAAGCTGCAATTGGTGGAAAGGTTATTGCTCGAGAAACGGTTAAGGCCATGCGTAAAGATGTGCTGGCTAAATGCTACGGTGGAGATATTAGCAGAAAGAAAAAGCTCTTGGAAAAGCAGAAGGAAGGAAAAAAGAGAATGCGCCAAGTGGGTTCAGTTGAAGTTCCACAAGAAGCATTTATGGCAATCCTTAAGGTGGAATAATGCAAGGACTTTATATTCATATTCCTTTTTGCAAAAAAAGGTGCTATTACTGTGATTTTACGACCTATACAGGGAAGGAAAACTTTATGGGTCCCTACATTGATTCTTTAGAGAAAGAAATTAAAAAGCGAATGGAAGGGATTCATCCGGACACGATTTTTATCGGTGGGGGAACACCAACTTGTTTGGATGATAAAAGCTTTGCCCATTTGATGAAGGTAGTGGGAAAGTTGGTTGTTTCAAGCGAACAGGAAGTTACCATTGAGGCTAATCCAGAATCCATTAGCAATGAAAAAATAAAAATGATGAAAGCAGCTGGGATTAATCGGGTGTCCATGGGGCTCCAGTCAACCGATGATCTCATACTAAAAAACATTGGCCGAATTCATAATTACAAGACTTTTCTAAAGAGTTTTCATAGTTTGCGTGAAGCAGGGTTTAAAAACTTAAGTTTTGACCTAATTACAGCTCTACCAGGTCAAAATGAAGAGATTATTCTAGACACAGTGGAAAAGGCAATTGCCTTGGATCCGGAACATCTATCGGTCTATAGTATGATTTTGGAAGAGGGAACTCCCTTTTTTGATAAGGTTCAAGCAGGTCTTTTAACGTTACCTAGTGATGAGGCTGATCGAAGTTTTCAAGATTTGTTTCGAGATCGTTTAGAGGCAGCGGGCTATAATCGTTATGAAATCTCGAACTTCTCAAAAGATGGGTTGGTTTCACACCACAATCTCAACTACTGGAACTTTGGCGAATATGTTGGTTGCGGTGTAGCGGCATCTGGATTTATGAATGGTGTTCGCTGGACCAATACCACTTCAATCCAAGAATATATTGAAAGGGTCGACCAAGGAAAAGATCCTAGCGCTTCAGTCCATGTCAATTCTCTTGAGGATTCCATGGAAGAGTTTATTTTTATGGGTTTGCGTAAAACTAGTGGTATTTCAACTAGTGAGTTTTCACAGCGCTTTGGCCATGATTTTTATAAAATTTACCCTGGTGTCTGTGATCGCTTTGTTGAAGCTAAAATGATGGTAATTGATGGGGATATCATTCGCCTAACCAATGCTGGATTGGATTTATCAAATTACATCATGTCAGACTTTATCTTGACAGAGAGTGAAGATTAGACCATTTATTAGGACCATGATTTCAATAAAATTCTATGGGCAGTGGTTCTTTGATGGTGGACAACTATTAATTTCTAAATCCAATAGACCATCTGAAGAGGATATGGATTCGACTTAAGCGATGCACAAAAAATAACGGTGCACAAATATAAGTGATAAATAAATGCAGGGCAAGAAATCTTAAAGAATTTCTTGTCCTGCATTTACTTTTTATTGCTTATTGGGAACAAATTAGAATTTCTAATTTGAATATTAGTGTGGTGTTTCAGCCAGATATTAAATCATTAACCAAATCTTTCCCCTGTTAAGATGTTTAGTTATTAGGTTAGACCTTAAACTATATGGTTAAGCTTGAACTATATGGTTAGAATTTGAACTAAAAGACGAGACTATTTAACTTAACCTAAGCAGAAGTCGTCCATCCTCTATAGGTGGGTGATGAATGCTATTCGGTATGAGGGGTATTTTTAGTCACTCTAAAGCCGACAACTAAGGCCTATTGCCTTTTTTATTTGCTCTATATTATAATCAGTCTATAAAAGAATGAGGTGATATAACATGGAATTAGATACAAATAACCATTCAGTATTTCTTCTTTATTATCATCTTATTTTAGTAACAAAATATCGTAGACAAGTGATTGACGATGAGATATCTGATT
>JAAZGI010000019.1 GCA_012511315.1 Clostridium sp. | reverse complement strand
GGTATGTTCTCTGGTGTTTATTCATCTATTTTCATTGCTTCTCCAATCTACGTTATGTTGGAACAAAGAATGTCAGGGAAAAAGGGTGAATCAAGAGTAATCAATGAACCAAAAGCCACGGCTACAGTAGGTGGTAGTGGGTCTTCCATTGATGGTGGAACGCCAGTCAAAGCGAAAGCTAAGAAAAAGGCTAAGCCAACTGTTGAATATTCAAATCGTTATCGTAAAAAGAAAACAACTTCTAAAAATATCAACGACAAGAATTCGAAAAATCAGTCAGCTGAGGACTCAGCTGAAGAAAAAGAATCACGTGAGATTCCATTGGCGGATGATTTTAAATTTAGTTCTTCCAGCCAAGAAGATTTAAGAAAAATTAAATTTGATGAGGATGAACTGTTATAAGTCTGACCATAAACCTTTTTAAATGGTGTAAGGCCAGTCTACAGTGACCCTTCGAAAAAAAAGACCACCGCAGCCAATTTTTGCTGCGGTGGTCTTTTTAATAGTTTATTTTAGTGGTTTTGGTGATTTTAATGGTTTCTGATCGATATGTACTGATTTGTTTGAATTATGAAAAGAAAGGACGTTATGAGTCCCTAGCAAGTTAGTTCTTACTATCTTGAAGTGCTTTGCCATGGATTTCTTGTCTAAATAAAAGGTAGAAGAGTAGGGTCCCGATGATGTAGGCGCCAATGGTGAATAGGTAAGGTGTGTTATAAGTATAGCGTTCCATAATGCGTCCACCTAAATAAATGCCCAGAGCTCGGGTTAGATTATTAAACATAACCCGCATAGCGCTCATCAAAGGTCGATGTTCTTCTCGGGCAATGCTCATGGCAATGTTTCGAATCAGTGGTTGCCCCATGTTCATAAGGGAGCTGCGCAAGAAGAAGGCGATGGCTACAACGGGGATTCCTTGAGGAAAGCCAATAGCAATTAAAAGGGGGATGGAGAGCATCTGAGTAAGGACAATGGTTTTATAGTTGCCAATGCGATGACTAAGCCAAGGCACACTGAGACCGCCAAATACAGTGCCCAGCTGGGCAAAACTCAATATGAGACCAACAAGGGACTCCGTGGTGTTTAATGTGTATTTGAGATAGACACCAAAAAAGGGGACAACCATGCCAGCCCCTAGACCGATAAAGCCAGTGTAGAGCAAGAAGGTAATATTTTGACCGGTGAAAAAAGCTTTAAACTGGTTCAGATCCAAAGGCCGATCATTGGCCATGGGCTTAGGTCGAAGGCGGGTTAAAGGTATAATAGCGATTAGGCTCATTAAACTTACCAATATAAGGGCCCAGCGCAGCGCCTGAGCGTTTGAGGAGGCTCGGACGGAGAATAGGTCCGACAGGAAGCCGGTCACTAGAGAGCCCGTCATAAAGGCTGCATTACGCACGGCAAAGGTGAGGCTAAAAGCATGAACCCGTTCTTCTCCTTCGGCTTGATTGAAAATAAAGGGAGATTCTACTGTTAGCATAGCTGCTTGTCCAAATCCAAAGATAACTGATATCAATTGGATGAAACGAAGGTCTTTAATCAGCACAATAAGAATCGATGTGATCCCTACCGTAAAGAGTCCCATAATAAGGGTTTTCTTATGCCCAATTTTTGTGGCGATAAAGGCGATAAAGAAAGTGGAAATACCCACTGAAAATCGGCGCAGGGAAAGAATCTGTCCCACGGTGCTTTCCGGGTGACCAATCTCTTTGATATAGATGCCGAAAAAACCATTAAAGGATGCTGATGTGAGTCCGTAAAGAAAAACAATAATAATAAAACTTTTAATGATTGGATTTAAATTTTTATATTTCATATTATATATTGTAGCCCTGTAGCTTGGGGTTTTCAAAGGAGTCCACCACAAGCTTTCAGTAAACCAGTACACAATTCAATGGGCAGCCTTTATTTTAGACGTGAAAAAACCCCTTTTTGAAGGGGTTTTTCAAAGAAAGAATGAAGCATAAGGTGAAGACTATAAATCTCACCTTTACTTTTTTAGTTTAAAGTAGGGTACAGAGCGTTAAAGAGCATCTCTTCAGCTTCTTCTTCGCTAATGTCAAAGGAAAGGGAAATTTCCTCATTTAAAAGACCAGTAATCTTCCTGAGATAGGTTGTATCGGTCTGACAAAGTTTTTTTGTGGTTCCATCGAGGGAATCTTTCTTTGTCATGATGGCTTTATAAAGTCCTAAGAGATTTCTAAATT
>JAAZGI010000149.1 GCA_012511315.1 Clostridium sp. | reverse complement strand
TCAAGATCCTGGACCTCCGCTGCCAGTTTCACTTGGAAATCAGAGGTATCAAAGTGGGTGATTTCCTTGATGCCCGTCTTTGAGGATTTAACACTCTCTAAAATCTCCGGTAAGCTATGACCAATTGGTGATACAGCCCCTAAGCCAGTAATAACCACTCTACGTTTACCCATTATATATTCATGCCTCCATCCACTGAGATCACCTGACCCGTTATATAGTCCGCTTGATCTGAAACTAAGAAATTTACTAAGTTCGCCACATCCTCAGGTTTACCCAACTCTTTTAAAGGAATTGATTCTAAAAGCTGTGCTTTGGTTTTTTCATCCAACTTATCCGTCATATCCGTCTCGATAAATCCAGGAGCTACTGCATTCACCTTAATATTTCGACTAGCCATTTCTTTAGCTAACGACTTGGTCATACCAATTAAACCAGCCTTACTAGCCGAATAGTTAATCTGACCGGCATTGCCACGAATTCCTACAATACTCGATACATTAACAATTCTGCCAAAGCGCTTTTTCGCCATCATCCGCGCCGCCTGCTTCATGGTATAAAAGGCAGAAAACAAATTAACCTCTATAACATCCCGAAAGCTTTCATCCTTCATGGAAATCAGCAAACCATCCCGGGTGATTCCAGCATTATTAACCAGAATATCTAATTTGCCAAATTCCGCCATAATCTCTTTAAACAAATCATTGACTTCCTCTTCCTTGCTCATATCCCCCTGCATAATCTTGGCTTCCACGCCAAAACTTGCACACTCTTCTTGAGTTCTTTGAGCACCCGCTAAATCCCCTTTGTAGTTTATAATCACATCAATATTCGCCTGAGCCAAGCGAATAGCAATGGCTCTGCCAATCCCTTTAGACGCTCCTGTCACTAGGGCTATTTTTTTTGTTTCCATGGTTTATAATCTCCTCTATTCCCACCAGCTGTTTGATCAAGCTCACTCAGTCAAGCAAGCTTTTTATTTCCTTAAGTCCCCCAACTTCCGAGAACTTATTTGTTTGCAATATTTAATTTTATAGACATTCTTATCTTTAAAGATGCCTAGGAATTGTTTTCATAATTAGGTCTCACTAGTTACTTCATTAGTTCCTTTGATTAGTCTCTTTGATTAGTCTCTTTGATTAGTTACTTTGATTAGTTACTTTGATTAGTTACTTTCATTTGTTACTTTGACTAGTTGCTTTCACTAGTTGCTTTGACTAGTTGCTTCCAGTAGTTGTTTTCACTTGCTGCTTCCACTAGTTGTTTTCACTTGCAAGACTTACAAGCTAATTCAACAAATTCCTTTTGACTTTTATTTCAACAATTGAACGAACTCCTCTATGGACTCCACTGTATTGATGGAGATCACCTTGACGCTTTTATCGATTCGTTTCATTAAGCCTTTGATCACATTGCTATAGCCTATTTCAAGGATTAGATCTGGCTTTTGCTCTAAGAGCTCCTCTAAGGAAGACTTAAACAAGACCGGATGGTTAACTTGCTTGGCCATGGTTTCTTTTATATCAAACCTTGGTTGTTTTTCTTGCTTGTCTTTTTCTTGCTTGTTTTGTTCTTGATTATCTTGTTCTTGATTATCTTGTTCTTGATTGCCTTGTTCTTGATTGCCTTGTTCTTGATTGCCTTGTTCTTGATTGTCTTGTTCTTGATTGTCTTGTTCTTGATTGTCTTGTTCTTGATTGTCTAGCTCTTCATGTTCTGGATTCTGAAGGTCTGAATCTTGATCATGGATGTTTTCTTGTAATCTTCCATACAGGTTATGAATGATTGGAATCTGAGGCGTTTTAAACTCAATGGTTTGGAAAAGGTTCATCAAAATTTTTTCCACTGGATCCATATAGGAGGTATGGAAAGGACCACTGGTGTTTAACTCTCTAAACTTATAGCCTTGGGATTTTAAGGCTTCTCCGATTTTTTTAATAACCTGTGCATCCCCTGATAGAACGATTTGACCTTTGGTATTGATGTTGGAGACTTCAACGCGAGCTTCTCTCTTTGAATGGACTTTACACAGCTCCTCTAACCCTTCTAGGTCATCGCTAAATACAGCTAGCATTTTAGAGTCCAAGGCTTGGGCAGCCTTTGCCATTTGCCTGCTTCTAAATTCAATGATTTTAAGTAGAGTGGTGTCATCTAAGCTATCTGCTGCATATAAGGCAGCGTATTCCCCTAGGCT
>JAAZGI010000148.1 GCA_012511315.1 Clostridium sp. | reverse complement strand
TCCATTTTCTTGATATTTCCTCCAAAAAGATTCCTCTGCTATACTATAAGAAAAGAATGGCAGGAAGGTAAAAATGAATTCAAACACAAAAAAATTAATTTGCTTTGATTTAGATGGCACCTTACTTGACCGCCAAAAGCAAATTTCTAGGACGAATTTAAATATGATTGAAAAGCTAAACGCAGCCGGCCACGTGGTATCCATTGCCACTGGAAGGCATTATAAGTCTGCTCACAAAGTGCGGGAAATGATTCCTGCTGATCTTGAGATTATCTGCTCCAATGGAGCCGTAATTGAAAGTGGCGGGAAAATCATTCGCCGAGATCAAATTCCGCTAAAGGAACTTGAAATAATCTACCATTTAACCCAAGACCACGACTTATCGTTAGCTTTCCTCTCCCTTTATTCTGTTTACCACACAAGGTTAGCTTGGGCTTTTCGTATGGACTATTTTAATAATGTATTGAATAAAGGCTCAATCAAGGTTCGCAATCTCCATGTCCGCAACCGATCAGAGTACATGAAATACGCTCCTTTTTATATCAATGGCATTGTGATTGACCGGACTCAGCCTGAACGCATTCAGCACTTACGTCATGATTTAGAAGCCATGAATCGATTCACCATCGAATCCTCAGCTTCAGACAATGTGGAGATCATGGCCAAGACTTCCAACAAAGGAATCGCCGCTCTTAAGTTAGCTAAACGCCACGGAATCGCACCGGAAGATATCATTGCCTTTGGCGATGGGGAGAACGACCATAAACTCATCCAAGCCGCCGGAGTTAGCTTTGCCATGGAAAACGCTTGCGATCTTTTAAAAGAAGAATCTGACTATGTAATCGGTCATCACACTAGCAATACCATCGCCCACACCTTAAGCGAACTTTTAAATCTCTCTCTAGAGTAACTCTTGAAATCATTCCCACCTTAAATAATCAATCCTTAGTATCCTAAACCACAGTGGAAAGGAGCCCCTATGAACCTTGACAAATTCCGTGTAACTTCAAGTGACTTTACTTTAAAAGACCACAAAACCGATGATACAGGGACCTATGAACATAAAAAGCAAGCCAAGAAAGATATGGCGAAAAACATTGAAAAAATGCGCATACTTCAAAACAAGCTTTACGCTCAAAATGAATACGCCCTTCTCATCATCATCCAAGCCATGGATGCTGCCGGTAAGGATGGCCTAATCAAACACGTCATGTCTGGGATTAACCCCCAAGGCTGTCAGGTCGTTTCTTTTAAACAGCCTTCCAGCGAAGAACTTGATCATGATTTCCTCTGGCGAATCAATAAGAAGTTGCCTGAGCGAGGTCGAATCGGAATCTTCAATCGCTCCCACTATGAGGATGTTCTCATCGTACGAGTCCATGATTTAGTTCAAGGCTCTCAAATTCCAAATCACTTGATTGGCAAAGATCTTTGGAATCAACGATTCCAACACATTCGGAATTTTGAGCAGTACCTTTTTGATAATGCTATTATTCCCATAAAAATATTCCTCAACCTTTCTAAAGATGAGCAACGCCAACGCTTCTATGATCGCATCGATGATCCAGCCAAAAACTGGAAGTTCTCAGCTGGTGATGTTAGCGAGCGGCAACATTGGCAGGATTATATGAATGCTTTTGAGGACGCCATTAAAAATACGGCCTGCCCAGAAGCTCCTTGGTTCGTTATTCCCGCTGATAAAAAGTGGTATGCTCGTTTGGTTGCATCCGAGATTATCGTTGAAACCTTGGAAAACTTAAATCTTGCCTACCCTAAACTTAGCCAGGCTGAAGTGGCAAAACTAAGCCTTTATAGACAACAGCTCATAAACGAAGACACCTAAATCATCATTAGGTACTCAATAAAAAACCCTAAAATGAAAAAGCATATCAGACTGATCTGCTTTTTCATTTTATGGTTTTATTTAGTTTATATTCGAGATTTTATATAGCCTTCGACCCGTCTTTTCAATTCACTAGTTGGTTTTTTGCTGTTGATGTTTTTTATAGTAATTACTGCGAATCGTAATATCTGAAATGTACAAGGCTTTTTCTAACTGTTTCACTCCATCGGCATAAATGATTTCCCCTGTGGAGTACATGGATGAACCCGTGTGATTATTAAAAAGGTTCCTCCCCATTACAGTGTGAGCATATTCACTTTGATCAATCCCCAGCAAATAAAGCAAGGTAGGCATCATATCTACCTGACCGCCGGACTTATCAATTTCCACCCCTTCTAATCCAGGGGCATGAATAATAAAAGGAAGTTCGCGATTATTATCCGGCAACTCTGTTTCATAGTATTTATGGACCCCTTCATGATCTCCATAGATTACAATCACTGAATCTTCGAGTAGCCCTTCTTGTTTCAAGTTATC
>JAAZGI010000147.1 GCA_012511315.1 Clostridium sp. | reverse complement strand
TGGCAATTACTGGGTTAAGAAATTGAGTAAAGCTATTTTCGTTTGGATTGGATTTTCCAATTAGAGTGTAATTAACATTGCCAGGATCATGGTAGACTGTTCCGCCACCAGAAATCCGCCGGATTAAAGCCACTTGATCTTGAACAGCCTGCCAAACGTTAACCTCAGAATATAAGTTTTGGAAGCGTCCGCAAACCACAGCAGGTCTGTTGCGCCATAACAGTAGTACATCTCCCTCTGTGTGTTCAAATACATACTCTTCAAAGGCTTGATTAAAATATGGATCAAGGCTTATATTTTCAATGTAACGCACGGGCCACCTCACTATTTTTAAACAGTAATACAGATTGCAACATCTCTTATTTTACTCCCCCTTTCCCCCACTGGCAAAACCCAAAATACACGGACACCGTCCACCCACAAACAAACCTCCCTTTTTATTTATGATTTTAGTCCCATCAACCATCAATTTTGACACACTAATAAAATTCCCCCATTATTATTCTAATTTGTTAAACTTTTATCCATTACTTGTTTTCCAATTCTTATAATATGATTCGTCAAACCAAGGTTCTGTAAGCTAAGATTCTTTAAAATACTTCATCTCCTCACTAATATCTTCATAGCCTTGGTTTACTAGATCATAAAATTTAATTAATACCCAAGAGGTCAATGGGTAGAGCTTACCTGATTGAAAAGATAAGCACGGTTTAAAGCTCAATCTCTATTGCAAGTAGTGATTTCGCCTAATAAAAGTACAAATTGCTAAGAGTTAAAGTAACACATTATAGATCTCTTCAATAACATTTTATTATTTATTAATTGTCAATCTGAAAAGACTATGTTACACTTGCGTCAATTGAATATAACATCTTCAGGGCAGGGTGCAATTCCCTACCGGTGGTATAGCCCACGAGCGGAGCGAAAGCAATGCATGATTCGGTGAGATTCCGAAGTCGACAGTATAGTCTGGATGAAAGAAGATATACATGAAACACAATCGTTGTTTTTTGATATTTTGCTCTGGAATGATTTTAATCATTTCAGAGCTTTTTATCTATTAAGCTCAATGTTTGTTTGTTTTTCTTCGAATGCTTTGAATGTTAAATTCAAGGCATTTTTTATTGGGAGGAGGAATTCATGAATGATGAGTATTATATGAGGCTTGCCTTAGAACTTGCCCTGAAGGGTTTAGGTAAAGTAAATCCTAACCCTTTGGTTGGAGCGGTCATCGTTAAAGACCATGAAATCATTGGGGAGGGATATCATAAAAAATATGGTGGTCTCCACGCTGAACGAAATGCTTTGCTAAACTGCACAAAATCTCCAAGTGGAGCCACAATGTATGTAACCTTAGAGCCCTGCTGTCACTATGGTAAGACGCCGCCTTGTACTGAGGCAATCATCGAGCATAACATTTCAAAAGTGGTCATCGGGACCCTTGATCCCAATGCGAAAGTCTCAGGCAAGGGAGTTGAATATCTAATCCAAGCAGGAATTGAAGTGGTGGTCGGGACCTTAGAGGAGCAATGTAAAGAAATCAACAAAGTGTTTTTTCATTTTGTCACCACACAAAAACCCTTTGTTGTCATGAAGTATGCCATGACAATGGACGGAAAAATCGCCACAGCAGCTGGGGAGTCAAAGTGGATTACCGGCGATTTAGCTCGAAGAAGAGTCCACCACGATCGTAACCGCTACTCTGCCATTATGGTTGGGGTTGGTACCGTCCTAAGCGACAATCCTTTACTGACTTGTCGAGTTATGTATGGTATAAACCCCATTCGAATTGTTTGTGATAGCAATCTGATTACCCCATTGGAATGTAATGTAATCCAAACGGCAAAAACGATCCCAACAATCATTGCTACAACGGTTCGCGATCAGCGAGCTCATAAAAAGTATGTGAATTATGGTTGTAAGATATTACCTGTGTCCAAAAAAGACAACTCAGTGGACTTAGAGGAATTGATGGTTAAGCTTGGCGAACTGGAAATCGATAGCATTTTGCTAGAAGGCGGAGCTACCTTAAACTTTTCTGCTTTAAATCGTGGCATCGTCAATAAAGTAGAGTGCTATATCGCGCCAAAAATCTTTGGTGGTCATGGAGCAAAAACCCCTGTTGGCGGGGTTGGTTTTCCCAAGATTTCTGAAGCAGTCCAATTAAAACACAGCAAAATTATCAATGTCGGCGACGATTTTTTGATTGAAAGTGAGGTGGAAGCTACTTGTTTACAGGAATAATTGAGGAAGTTGGGATCCTTCAAGACTTTAAGAAAGGATCAAGGTCTGCCTCATTGACGATCAGTGGGAAGCTGATTTTCTCTGATTTAAAACTTGGGCACAGTGTGGCAGTGAATGGGGTTTGTTTAACCGTTACTAAGATCAACCATAATCAGTTTTCAGCTGATGTCATGAATGAAACACTGTCCCGTTCTTCCCTTGGAGATTTAAGATCTGGCAGTTTTGTTAATTTAGAACGAGCAATGGCTGCAACGGATCGGTTTGGCGGACATATTGTATCAGGCCATATTGATGGTACCGGTAAAATTACTGCTATTAAAAAAGATGATATAGCGATTTGGTATTCAATAAAAACGGATCCCCACATCATAAAGTACATCATTGAAAAAGGATCCATTGCTATTGATGGCATCAGCCTAACCGTTGCTAAGGTGGTGCGAGATGGTTTTAGTGTTTCGGTTGTCCCCCACACAGCAAAAGAAACGAATCTTAGCAGGAAAAATATTGGTGTGATCGTTAATTTAGAAAATGATATGGTCGGGAAATACATTGAAAAATTTGCAACTTCAAATGGAATTACCAAGAACTTTTTATTGGAAAATGGATTTTAGGAGATCAAAAATAAATGTTTAACTTTAATACAATACCTGAGGCTCTTGAAGCTTTACAAAATGGTGAAATTATTATTGTCACAGATGATGAAGACAGAGAAAATGAGGGTGATTTTATTTGTGCTGCGGAGTTTGCCAACACAGAAAACATCAACTTTATGGCTAAGCACGGCAAAGGTTTAATTTGTATGCCCATGAATAAAGAGTTTTGTAGCCGTCTGCAATTACCTCAGATGGTAACCGCAAATACGGATAATCATGAGACGGCCTTTACTGTTTCAATTGACCATATTGATACAACAACTGGTATTTCAGCTGCTGAACGCAGCATCACGGCAATGAAACTTATTGACGAATCAACGAAGCCAGAAGATTTTCGCCGTCCTGGTCACATGTTCCCGCTTCTTTCAAAAAAGAATGGCGTTTTAGAGCGCGAAGGCCATACTGAAGCAACCGTTGATTTAATGAAACTAGCCGGCTTAAAAGAATGTGGTCTATGCTGCGAAATTATGGCTGAAGATGGAACCATGATGAGGCTTCCAGAGCTCATAAAAATTGCCCAACAATGGAATTTGAAATTCATTACCATTGAAGCTCTACAGGATTATCGGAAGAAATTCGATCAATTAGTTACCTGCCTTGCAAGTCCTGTACTGCAAACAGAGTTTGGTGAATTCAAAGCCTATGGTTACGAGAACCTCCTAAACGGGGAACATCATGTAGCTTTAGTGAAGGGCGACATCAGTAATGGCGAAGATGTGCTTTGCCGAGTTCACTCTGAATGCCTAACGGGAGATGCCCTCCATTCTGCCAAATGCGATTGCGGGAAACAGTTGGAAATGGCTTTAAAACAAATTGAGCAGGAAGGTCGAGGCGTTTTACTTTATATGCGCCAAGAAGGTCGTGGCATCGGCTTGCTAAATAAACTAAAGGCCTATGAATTGCAAAACCAAGGCATGGACACCATCGATGCTAATTTGGCACTAGGCTTTAACGATGATTTGCGTGAATATTACATTGGCTGCCAAATCTTACGAGATATTGGCATCAAAACACTTCGTTTAATGACCAATAACCCCGATAAAGTTGTGCAAATAGAGGAGTTTGGACTTGAAATAATAGAACGTGTGCCCATAGAAATCAAACCCACACCCTTCGACCGAACTTATTTGAAAACAAAACAAGAGCGCATGGGTCACTACTTGAATATTGTATAACAACAGCTTTCTTACTAGCACAGCTGATGCTAAACCTAGATTTAAAGAATATGCTTTAAACTCAACGCTAAAAAAAGAAAAAGAAATAACCCAAAAATCAAGGCAATTATAAACTTAAAAAGATCCAAGGGTAGTTTTCAAACTCGATAAAGATAGTCCTTGAAAGACTCAAGACTGAATCGGGTTAGGATCAAATCTAGATAAAATAAAATCTAAACAGAAGCAAAATAACTTAAGACAAATAGCTTAAGACAAATAACTAAAAGAGGACAAGAATAAGTCAAAAATAATTAGGCAGGAGATAACAATCATGAGAACTTATGAAGGAAATTTGGTGTCAAAGAACATCACCATTGGTATTGTTGCCACGCGTTTCAATGAATTTATTACATCGAAGTTACTTAGTGGCGCAGTTGATGCTTTAGTACGGCATGATGTTAAAGAAGACGATATTAATATTGCTTGGGTACCAGGGGCTTTTGAAATCCCTTTAATTGCAGCCAAGATGGCTAAAAGCGGGAAGTATGATGCGGTTATTTGTTTGGGTGCTGTAATTCGTGGCAACACAACACACTATGACTATGTCTGTAGCGAAGTATCAAAAGGAATTGCCACCGTATCGCTAAATAGTGAAATCCCAATCATGTTTGGAGTGATCACAACTGAAAATATCGAACAAGCCATTGAACGAGCTGGAACAAAAGCTGGAAACAAAGGTTTTGATAGTGCCGTAGCTGCCATTGAAATGGTCAACTTAATTCGTGAACTCGAAAAGTAATGGCTAATTTAATCCTTGACTACGACGGGACCTTACATGAAAGCATCCACATTTATGCCCCTGCTTTTAGAAAAGCTCAAGATTATCTGGTTGCCAATGGGCTGGCACAACCAAGACAATACTCCAATGAAGAAATTTTCGTTTGGTTAGGCTTTACTGCCAATGAAATGTGGAATCTGTTTTCACCACAGCTTTCAGAGAAAGAAAAGAATATTTGCAGTAAAATCATTGGCGATCACATATTGAATTGATTGGACAAAGAAAGGGAAAACTTTATCCTAATGTGAAAGAAACATTAATAGGCCTTCAGAAACAAGGACACACCCTAATTTTTCTTAGCAACTGTAAAAAAGACTATATGGAAGCTCAAAAAAAAGGCATTCAATTTAGCAGACTACTTTGTCGACTTTTATTGCTCTGAAGACTTTAATTTTATTCCCAAACATCAAATATTCGATCACATCAAAGACCATTACTCTGGCAGATTCATAGTAATTGGAGATCGTGCTCAAGACATAGAAATCGCTACCACCCATAACTTAATATCCATTGGTTGCTCCTACGGATATGGAAGTGAAGCAGAGTTACAGAACGCCACACATATCATTTCAAAACCAGAGGAATTAATGTCAATCCTACTTTAAACACCTCCCAAGCTTCAATGCTAAAGTTAATAAAAGCCCTAGAATCTATCGACCTCAAAAGCTTAATGACGTCCGCTAGTTATTGGGCTTTCTAGATGTTTTTAAAACATGTACCTTGAAACAAATCCTCCCTCGGGCAATAGACTTATCCTTTAGAATTAGTGTGCTCTATTTTCACTAAATCAACAACACTAATTAATCAAAGGAAACACATTCAGTTAAAACAATCTTTTATATATTCCCGATTTTCAATTCAAACTAGAAAG
Source organism: Clostridium sp. (assembly GCA_012511315.1). Classification (GTDB taxonomy): domain Bacteria; phylum Bacillota; class Clostridia; order Clostridiales; family Clostridiaceae; genus JG1575. Next base: position 363 of record JAAZGI010000147.1, on the reverse strand, counting down.
TATCTCCCTCTTTATTAAGCATTATTTTGGTGCTTTTATATGGCACAGGACTTGTTCGCTAAGTCTAGATGACTGAATGTTCGGAGCTGTAGTAAATTAATACAAGTTGCTTCAAAATAACTTAGCAAAGTCCTGCCAGTAAACCCATGACTAAGTTAACGTCTTTATTTTCAAGTTCTTGAATGATATGCAAATAAGTCTTTTGTGTGGTGTTAATACTTGAATGACCAAGCCTTCTTGCCACACTAGCAGTAGATACACCCGTATATAATAGTAGTGATGCATGAGTATGCCTCAATCCGTGAATGGAAATAACAGGTATCTTTGACGTCTTACAAAGTCGCTTTAGATAATCATTTACAG
>JAAZGI010000146.1 GCA_012511315.1 Clostridium sp. | reverse complement strand
GCTGATTTTTCAAGAAAATCAGCCTTTATTTTTTTATGAGGCAGCTAAAAAATGATTGCAAGTAATATATTATTTTGTATCAAGCACTGATAGTAGGAAAAATTTAGTAAACAGCTAATATTTCCATCTGTTTTAAAAGAAAGAGATGTTTTAGCTATGGCTTTATTGAAAAGAAGAAGGAAAACAAGTAAACTGAGTGGAGGTAGTGTTTCAAATGGTAAAGCAAATGGCATTGTCACTTGTTTTATTCTTAAGAAACTTTAACTATAATGATATTATTATTGAATGAAGGAGAGGTAAAATGAACAACTGGATACTTGCTATTACACTTGCTGGTGTGCTAGCCGTTATAATGGCAGTGCTGCTTACGAATTGGATTACCGAACAGGACACTGGAACAGATCGCATGAGGGAAATTGCGGGCTATATTCGAGAGGGCGCGATCGCATTCTTAAAGCGCGAATACTATTACATGGTAATTATTATTTCAATTCTTTTTGTTCTCATTTGGGTAGGAATTGACCTAACAACAGCGATCCTATTTCTATTCGGCGCCTTGTTATCTGTTTTAGCTGGAGCGTTTGGTATGAATGCTGCAACTCAAGGTAACGTGAGAACGGCTGCAGCTGCTGCATCCGGTGGAATGGGAGCTGCACTAAAAGTTGCGTTTCGGTCTGGCTCAGTTATGGGGCTAGCAGTTGCTGGTCTAGGACTATTTGGCGTAGGACTTATGTTAATTGTTTTAGGGTTTGAATCCTATAACGTTATTACAGGATTCTCTCTAGGAGACTCAACAGTAGCTTTGTTTGGACGTGTTGGTGGAGGAATCTACACAAAAGCTGCTGACGTTGGCGCTGACTTAGTCGGTAAAGTTGAAGCGGGCATCCCAGAGGACGACCCAAGAAACCCTGCTGTTATCGCTGATAACGTTGGAGATAATGTGGGTGATGTTGCGGGAATGGGATCTGACCTATTTGAAAGTTTTGTAGGGTCACTCATTGCAGCAATCACCTTGGCTGTATCACTTACCACCATTGTTCCAACATTTGGCAAATCTTTCGACATACCAAATGTAGAGGGTATTATTTTCCCACTAGTTATTGCTGGTGTTGGAATTATTGCCTCGATGCTTGGAATTATGAATGTTAAAGGGGATTCTAACCCTGCTAAGGCACTGAATATGGGAACTTATGTTTCCAGTGCAATTGTTTTAGTTGCTTCATTATTTTTAAGTAATTACTTCTTTAAGACCTTCCAGCCTGCTTATGCGATCATCGCAGGAATCATCGTTGGAGTGCTTATTGGTAAAGTAACAGAAATTTATACCTCTGATGGTTACAAGTCAGTACAGCGTATTGCCTCGCAGTCAGAAACAGGAGCTGCTACTAATATTATTTCAGGTCTTGGAGTGGGAATGTTCTCAACCTTGTGGCCCATTCTGATTATTAGTGCAGGAATATTGGTTTCATTTAGCTTCTCTGGCCTTTACGGTATTGCTTTAGCAGCAGTAGGCATGTTGTCTACTACAGCAATGGTTGTTTCCGTTGATGCTTACGGCCCGGTAGCAGACAATGCTGGTGGTATTGCTGAAATGAGTAATATGCCTCATGAAATCCGTGAAATTACGGATACACTAGACTCCGTTGGTAATACAACTGCAGCTATTGGAAAAGGATTTGCTATTGGATCAGCAGCCCTTACTGCTTTAGCGCTCTTCTCATCCTATGCAGCAGTAGCTGGCTTAACTCAGATTAGCTTGCTAAACTCTACAGTTATTGTGGGACTATTAATTGGTGCCATGCTACCATTCTTATTCTCGGCCTTAACCATGGACGCAGTAGGACGTGCAGCCGATGAAATGATTAAGGAAGTTCGTCGTCAGTTTAAGTCAATGCCTGGCATTATGAAGGGAACAGATAAGCCTGATTATGCAAAGTGTGTTGCAATATCCACAGACCATGCATTAAAAGAAATGTTGGCACCGGGTCTTATTGCCATTGTAGCTCCTTTACTAATCGGATTCCTTTTAGGAAAAGAAGCCCTGGGTGGATTATTAGCAGGTGCTTTGGCAACGGGAGTTCTTTTAGCAATCATGATGTCAAACTCCGGTGGAGCTTGGGACAATGCTAAAAAATACATTGAATCAGGACATCACGGCGGAAAAGGCTCTGATGCGCACAAAGCTGCTGTTGTTGGAGATACCGTAGGAGACCCATTTAAGGATACGTCAGGTCCATCCATTAACATTTTGATTAAGTTAATGACAATTATTTCTCTTGTTTTTGCACCATTATTCTTTAGATAAGAAAACAGAGAGCACATAAGAATCATATAGTATTAAAAAGGGGAGACAAAGATTTTATATCTTTGTCTCCCCTTTAAACACCATATTTATTTCAGCTAAAGGGTTTTGTCTATGATGGACTTGTTCCTTGAAATGCTACTGGTTCTATGATAGGTTAGATAAGGATTTAAAGATAAAGGAGAAGCGCTATGAATAACTCAATCATTGAATTAGATGATGAAATTTTTCTCAATGATGCCTATTTAATGGCAGATTGGCTTGAGAATGAAGAAATTACTCGATACATAACAGAAGGACAAGATATTAGTCAGGAGCTACGTTCTTTCCTACGTTATACAACCTGTCCAATTTTGACCCACATGTTTTGCAATGGAGGGAATTTTTATATGATCAAGCTAAATGGGCGTTCCATAGGCTACCTAAAATTGGTGGATCAAGGTCATGGCCAAGCAGAAATTGTGATTGTGATTGGTGATACAACCATGTGGAACCATGGTTTTGGAACAAAGGCTGTTAAGCGAGCTATGGAAGAGTGTTTTTTTAACTTGAGGTACGAAAGATTAATTGCCAATATCCTGCCAGGAAATCAAGGAAGTCATCATGTGTTTCAAAAAATCGGGTTTAAAAAAATGAAGAGTACCACGACAACAGCTCGATACCTAATGGACTTGAATCAATATCTGAAGCTGGCAGCATAGTTTTAAATCCAGCTCAGTATGAAATAAAACCTAAAAATTGAGATCTAAATTTAAATATACTGGGATACCCCAAAAAAATTTTGTAAAACCCGCAGCCTAACAAGGTTGCGGGTTTTGCTTTATTGAATTTCAATGTCGTAGGATTTAAGGGTAACTGATCGATAAAGCTGTGCTAACTTTTTTCGGTCCATGATTTCTAGCATGGTAACAGCGTATCGCAAGGATTCCATATAATTATCCATTCCTAATTTATATCTGGCAATGCCTTGTCGGTAATATAAACCGTGAAGCAAGGTAAAGTCGGATACTTCACGACCATAATCAATACCTTGTGTTGCTATGTCCAAAGCTTTCTCATTTTGGTCGGTGACGTGATAATGGTAGGAAAGATTAAATAGAGCTATCAAGAAAACTTTTTGTTCTCGGACAACTTGGTTGCGTAATTTAAGAAAGCGGCCATAAATTGATTCCAAGATATTTATGGATATATCGTAATGGTCTAAACTGGCTTCAAGTAAGGCAAGGAGGATGAGCAGACGAACTTCCCACATGTTAAATATTGTTTTGCTCAAATGAGCCCATCTAAGCTCGGGGTTTACTCGCTGCATTGTCTCGCGTATATTTTGAATCATTTCTCGGGACTGAAAATCTTTGAGATCATGACGATAATACTTGATGGCATTGATTAGAAAGCAATCAAGCAACTCCCAATCAGGAGAATTGGCTGTGTTTTTATTATTATTAAGATATGCTAAATAAAGTTCATAACATTCTTCTAATTTATCAGGCCGGTTATTAACGATGGCTTCATCAATTTTTCCGAGAATTGTTTCCAAGCTTCTATCGTAACGATACTTGTGGAAAATAGCAGTTAAATCTAATTTGTAAGCCAGAGAAAGTAACTCTAAGGTTTCATATTTTGGAATGACTAAGCCCTTTTCTATTTTCATAAGAGTGTTTTCACTAATTCCAACACGTTCTCTGACGCTACGTTGGGTCATTTTCAAAGATCTTCGAATGTTTTTTATCTCTTCACCGAAATCTTCCATGTTATAATTTTCAATCAATTTGCTTTTACCTCATAGACTCATAGATACTTTGGAAACCCACACTCAACTGCGGATTATGTCGAATGAATTTATTATAATATAGATGTAGAGGAAAAGATAATAAAGTTAACTTTATTATTGAAAACTTCTTGTATGACATTTCCTATGCAAGGACTCTGTATTATGGATTTACCTCCCATAATAAGAATATTTTTCTTGGGCCGTATCAAGCAAAAACGCTTTATACGGCTTTTTTTTACCTAGTTAAAGAAAGCCTTTTTAAGATATTGTTTAATCGAGTTTAG
>JAAZGI010000018.1 GCA_012511315.1 Clostridium sp. | reverse complement strand
TAAAATTATAAAAGCATTGCTTTGAGAACACCAGACTAAAGTGACGTAAGTGGCGTTTATATAAAACAGAACGTGCTCGGCTTGTGTTATAATATTTTATTGTATAAACCGATAAATTAACAGGTTTAGATAAAGGGGAGACTTATGATCTATAACGGAATTATTATATTTGGAGAAATGGGCTCCGGAAAAGATACCTTGGCAGACATGATTATTGAAGGAGATCCCAGATTTAAAAAATATGGATTAGGTGATATTATTCGCTTAATTAAAAAGGTAACCCTAGTGGATCCAACCTGGTTCGGAGATGAACGTACCTTTATGCAGACAGCTGCAGACAAGCTCCGAGAAATTGATCGCGATATCTTGAATCATTTTGCCTTAGCAAAAATGCTTGAAGAAAACTTAGAGGAGGTCCACCTAACAAAAGAAGCTTATCAATCGGATCTTAAGGCTCATTTCCAGAAAATGTTAAATGAGCAGCACGTTATTCCGATGATTGTAGGTGGCCGAACTTGGGAAGATTATGAGTATTGGACAGGCAGAGGCTTTCTAGCAATTGGCTTGCTATTAGATCCAGAGCAATCTAGGAAACGCTTAATCGTTAGGGATGGGAAAGAAACAGCGACAAGGTCTGACTCAACTCACAATACGGAAAAGGATGTACGGGAGATTATTAAAAAATGCGAATTAATTGTCGATAATAACGGGTCCCTCGATGATCTGAAGCTTGAAGTAGAACGTGTTATTCGTTATTTTTTCAGGAAGAAGTAGTAAGGATAAAGTTTCGGCCATTGGCCGAAACTTTTCCTCTTTATTAGCCAGCGTTATTAGCCAGCGTTATTAGCCAGCGTTAGTAGTTTGCATCAGCTAGTTGCTTTAGGTGGTGTTAATTTAGCAAAGCCTCATAACAATATTAACGACTATAAAACTTTTAGGGGTTCGAAGTTTTTATAAAAGTTTCTGTTCACCTTATTTTTGATGATTATAATAGGTTGAGAAAAAAATCTGATTTAAACAAGTTAAATTCAGTAAAACTATGATATAATCTCAGATTGTGTAACTAAGCGAAAAAAGGAAGAAAAAATTAATGATTTCAGTAAACAATGTTTCTTTAAGATATGGTGGGCGTAAGCTCTTTGATGATGTAAGTTTAAAATTTACCCCAGGCAACTGTTATGGGGTTATCGGTGCTAATGGTGCGGGAAAGTCAACTTTCCTTAAAATTTTGTCCGGTGAGTTGGAACCTAATACTGGAGAAATCAGTATTGGATCAGGCATGCGTTTGTCGGTATTAAAGCAGGATCATCATGAATTTGATGATAGTCGCGTATTAGAGACTGTAGTTCGTGGGAATGAAAAGCTTCATGCAATCATGATGGAAAAAGATGAGCTTTATGCTAAGGCAGACTTCTCTGACGAAGATGGAATGAGAGCGGCTAATTTGGAAGCGGAATTTGCGGAAATGAATGGATGGGAAGCAGAAGCGGAAGCTTCATCCCTTCTCCAAGGACTAGGCATCGAGACGGGGCTTCATGAAAAACTGCTCAGAGAGCTGGAAGATGATGCCAAAGTTAAAGTGCTGTTGGCTCAAGCGCTTTTTGGAAAGCCAGGAATTCTAATACTAGACGAACCGACCAATAACTTAGATGTTAAGGCGATTACTTGGCTTGAAAACTTCTTGGCTGATTTTGAGGGCACGGTCATTGTTGTCTCCCATGACCGCCATTTCCTTAATATGGTATGCACTCACATATGTGATGTGGATTTTGGGAAGATTAAGATCTATATGGGGAACTATGACTTCTGGTATCACTCAAGTCAGCTGGTTCAGCAGTTATTGAAAGATCAAAATAAAAAGAAGGAAGAAAGGGTTAAAGACTTGCAAAGCTTTATCACGCGATTTAGCGCAAACGCAAGTAAATCCAAACAAGCGACCTCTCGGAAAAAACTCTTGGAGAAAATCACCATTGATGACATACCAAGTTCTTCAAGACGGTATCCTTTTGTAGGCTTTAAACCGGATCGGGAACCGGGCAATGATATTCTTTATATCACGAATCTCTCTAAAACAATTGATGGTGAAAAAGTCTTGGATAAAGTTAATCTAACCATTTTAGGAGACGATAAAGTTGCCTTTACTGGATCGGACTTGGCCATTACAACCTTATTTAAAATTCTAGTAGGAGAACTAGAACCAGATGAGGGAGAGTTCCGTTTTGGGATTACTATCACGAAATCTTACTTCCCGAAAGATAACAGTGAGTTTTTTGAAGGAAGTGAATTAACCTTAGTGGATTGGATGCGACAGTATTCAGATGATCAAACGGAGACCTACATCAGAGGCTTCCTTGGTCGGATGCTTTTCTCGGGCGATGAGGCATTAAAAAAAGCTAAGGTCTTATCTGGTGGTGAAAAGGTTCGCTGTATGTTGTCGCGAATGATGCTGTCATCAGCTAATCTTTTGATTTTAGATCAGCCTACCAACCATTTAGATTTGGAGTCGATCACAGCGGTTAATGATGGGTTAATTAACTTTAAGGGCGTCGTCCTATTCTCGTCTTACGATCATCAGTTTATTCATACCATTGCCAATCGAATTGTTGAAATCGATGAAACTGGCACATTGAAAAGTTTTAACGGTTCCTATGATGAATACTTGGAAGCTAAAGAACAAGTTAGCTAATGATTATCTTGATTAGGGATTAGGATTTAAAAAAATGCAGGGTGAGTGGCTAATTTGTGTTCACCATTGTCTAAATAATCCTAGGTGGGATGAGCGTGTGTTTTAAATTGAGTTTAAGTGTTAAACAAGACCTTCGTTTGAAATAATCACGAAATAGAAGATAAAGTGCATAGTAAAAAGCTGGAACGTCTTGTTTAACGTTCCAGCTTTTTACTTAACCAGAGAATTTATGGAATCAACAGGAGATAAAAGAGTGAAATACAATCAATCGGTTAATAATGGTTTTTTAATCAAGAAGGGAGAGTTGTTCCCCTAAAGCTAGTTCGATGGAGAGACCGTGGTTCCAAGGAATGAGTAGCTCAGCTAAGTCTTCAAAAGAGTTAAGAGGATTTAGATAATCTCTCATCGAGCTAGAATCGATTATGACAGGCATTCGGTTATGAATGTTCTCCATCTCATGGTTTGCTTGTGTGGTTAAAATTACAAAGCGGTGGGTGATGCCGTGCTCGGTTATTTCAGGTCGCCATAGTCCAGCCATAAAAAAATAAGAATCATGGGTTGAAATGTTAAACTTTCGTTTTTCGCTCCATTCAAAGAAAGTGGTTGCAGGAATAATACAACGATTATTTTCAAGCAGGGGATAAAACATCTGTTTTTCATGAAGAGATTCGGACCGAGCATTAAAAACCAATCTTTTATGAAAGGGAAAGCCCCAAGTTTGTTCTTGGATGCCTTCTTTTGTTAAGATTACAGCTGTTGATCCTGGATGACGATCTTGAGGGTTCTGAAACCAGCTGTCATATCTTTTATAATGCTGGTCTACACTTTTTAGTGTATTATAAAAACTTTCAATTTGTTTTGGTGAAATATCCAAACGAAATCTACCACACATGGTTAGCCTCCAAAGAAACATTTAGTTAAGCAGTCAAAGATGAAGGGTAAAAAGCTAAAGACAAAAGTTTAGGACAAAGGCTAAAAGCAAAGGCTAAAAGCAAAG
>JAAZGI010000145.1 GCA_012511315.1 Clostridium sp. | reverse complement strand
TTCAAGAGCTTAAGAGGCAGCTTAGAAAATCTGAAAAAGAAAAGAAAAGTGCCTTAGCGCTTTTGGAACTCAAGGAAAAAACGGATCAATTGTTAAAAGACTTCCCTAGGGACGAGGAGTATTAACTCCTTAGCTGATTAAAAGTTAAAATCGAATAACAGAAAGCCAGAGGTTGATTCACAGTGAATCAACCTCTGGCTTTATCCTTTTAAAAGGTTTATGCTTCAATCGATTGGTTAGAAGGAAGCCCTACTATTTTATTTTTGAATAATCTAACCCGTCAAGATACTCCTCAAGTTCTGGTGTGATTTGAGCAATGGTGCCTGGTTTAAAAGGATTTTTCAAGCCAGCATCAGGAACAAGCTGAGTGAAAGGTTTTCTACCGGAGTGACGGCAAAGATCCAAGTATGATTCCCAAGCAGCTTTTTCATCTTTACGGCTCCAGTTAAAGTACTGATGAGCGCAAACTTGAGCCAATGTGTAATCAAGGTAGTAGAAAGGATACAGGTAAACATGGAGCTGTTTTTGCCAACGGCCACCTTTTTCAAGGAATTCGTTGCCATCGTAATCTAAGTGAGGCATGTATTTCTTCTCAATCTCACGGTACTTAGCCTTGCGCTCATCGGGAGTTGCGTCTGGATTTGAATAAATCCATTCTTGTAACTCATCGATGGATGCGCCATAGGGAAGGAACTGAAGAGTATCGGCTACGTGGGCATAGTAGTATTTTTCAGTATCTTCTTTAAAGAACTTTTCCATCCAGGGATGGGTGAAGAACTCCATACTCATGGAGTGGATCTCAGCCACTTCAGATGTATAATCATTCAGAACGAGGGGCTTAGCATCACGTACTAACCAACCTTGGAAGGCATGACCAGCTTCATGGGTTAAGACATCGACATCACCTGAAGTACCATTAAAGTTAGAGAAAATAAAAGGAACTTTATATTCAGGTAAGAAGGTCATATAACCACCGTTGGCTTTTCCTTTCTTAGTGGTTAAATCCATTAGTTCTTGGGTTTTCATGGTGGTAAAGAATTCATCGGTTTCTGGTGACAGGTCAGCATACATGGTTGAAGCTGCTTTAACTAGATAGTCCTCATCACCTTTTGGCGTAGGATTTCCCGTTAAGAACTTTAAGTTATAATCATAGTTCTTCATTTCCTCGATACCAATGCGTTCCGATTGCTGCTTGTATAGTTTTTGTGTTAGTGGAACAACGGATTCTGCAATTTGTTTACGGTACACTTTGGCATCTTCTTGATTCCAATCGGTACGTCCCATTCTAGCGTAAGCTACGGGAATAAAGTTGTCGTGACCAAGCTTTTTACCGATACGAGTCCGAACTTTTACTAAGTTATCAAAAATTTGATCCAGCTTTTCTGAGTTTTCTTCAAACCAAGTCCAAGAAGTGTCATTGGCTCGTTTTCGCATATCACGATCCATGGATTCCATGAAAGGAATTAATCCAGAAAGATTGCGTTCCTCCCCCTCAAACATGATTTTAGCGGAAGCTGTTAATTTCTGATATTCAGAGGCCAATTTATTTTCTTCAATTAAGTCTTCAACGATTTCCGGCTTAAAAGTTTTAAGTTGAATTTCAAACTTCTCTAAAAGATGTTTGCCGTAGCGTTTTTCAATGTCTTCACGGAATTTCGAATTTAAAGTAATCTTTGCTGTGTCGGTGCTAATTTCCTCAAAGCGAGGCAGGGCTTCATCCATGATATCTTGTTCTGTTTTATAAAATTCATCTGCTGTATTGATGGTGTGACGAATCTGGCACAGGGTTACCATGGTATAAAAATGGCCAATCTCTTCATCCATTTGTTCAAAAACTTTGAAGAATTCGTCAGCGGAGGCTGCACCTTCAAGCTTTTTTAAATCATCCTTCATGTCACTAAATAGTTGGTCGAAATCGGGTCGTTCATACTTCATGTCCTTAAATTTCATTTAATTGTTCCTCCAAAATTTGTATTAATTTAAATGGTAGGTGTTCTTATGATTTAAATTTTAAACATCTGATTTTGTATTCCTTGAAACCAGACTTTTTGATGTAGCAGCTCAAGAGTTTTCCTTTGCTAGAATGATTCAAGCAGAAGTTTCTTTGAGTTGATTTCTTAGTTTCTTTATTTATAGAAAATCCCTTCCTTAGGGTTTAATATAACCATCTTTAGTGGTTTGGACCTTTTCACTGATTTCTTGGGGATTTAAATCATCTCCATAAATTGAGAGAAGGGGAGAAATTTCAATCCGTTTTTTTGTAATGATTCCTAATTCTTTTACCCAGGATGTGCAAAGGTCAAGGAACATTTCACGAGCCGTATCCTTGGAATCCACACCTTCAAAGTTCTTGACAGGGGAGAATTCTTCTTCTCGCCTGACGTTGAGGATTGCCATATCATGGGCGTATTGGAATAAATCAAAGTATAGGGCTTCAAATTTATAGGCGTTTGGTTGTAGTGGTTTTACCAGTTCACCGTTTAAATCCACATATTCTACGGCCTTGTGTGCCACATGATAAGGCGTCTTTTTATCCAAGGCTTGTTTTAAAAAATCGGCTTTAAAAAGATGAGTGACAATATTCCCAGATCCAAATTTAAGTTGACCTGCGTCATCTTCTGCTTGGGCTAAGTGCGAGGGGAGCTCGGTGTATTCAATAATGGATGGCTTTTTATTGCGGTAGGCATAAACACCAACTTTTTCGCCAGAATGTGCTTTTAAGACAGCTTTTGATGAAATATCTTTCCCACTGTCAATTGCAAAACCAACAAAATAGGGGTCGCAAACTCGAACCAAGGCATTATCGACGCCATAGAAAAAAATGTATTCAATATTCCGTGAGCTTATGTCATCAAGCAAGCCTGATTCCTTGAAGGCTCTAAAGCATCCGCCTGATCCATCAGGATTTGCAGAAACTTGATCCTTGGCTGCTAAAAGAATCTTTCCATCTTCATTCACAGAAGGCAGGGTTCCCTGCGGAAAAAACTTAATTTCATCTTCGTTTAAACCAAAGAAATCTTTTCTTGCAAAGAAATCTTCTGTATCTTGGTGATTCAAAGGGCTGGTCATGATATACCAAGGAATGGAACCACCTGCCATTTCACTTATTTTTTTAATTCGTTCTCCTTGAAGTTGGAAGAGCGACTTATGGGAGGGGAGCCCAATATCATAAGCACCTTTGGGACCATCAAAACCTAAGCGAGAGCCTTGACCACCTGCCACTAAAAAAGCGGCTACTTTGCCATCTCGAATGGCTTTAAGACCTAGGTCCCAGAGTCTTAGTTTTTCTTTAGGGTCAACCTTGTCCCAGGTTACTGATTTCATGGCAGCTAGATCATCAGCAATGATTAAGCTCCGCTCCTCTACAAGGTCTTTGTAAAGATCATTAATGTATTCAACATCCAGATGAGCAATTTGTTGTAATAGTTCACTTTGAGAGCTTGGATCAAGATCTTCATAAAATTGTAGAAGATGCTCCTGACCAGATTTCTTTAGCTTTTGATAAGCTTGGTCGAACGTCATAACTACCTCCAGTCAAAGCAGACAAAAATATTTTATTGATTATTTTGTCTAGTTTATATAAAAATCATAGTGTGTTTAAAGTTATGTTTCTATTATAAGTCAGAAACAAGGCTCATTCCAATTAATTTAAAGGCGTCCATATTTACGATAGGTTCATTGAATTAGCAATCTTAAACCATAAATTTAAAGAAAATAGCTAATTACTAATGACCTAGAAAAAAACTAAACAGTTCCTCAACTCCTGAGCTTAAAAAAGATGAGGCGCAAAGCTTTGCAAAGCCAAGAACTTCTCCATTTGTTCATAATATAGCCTTATTAGCTGGGGATATCCTTGCTGCGGAAACGATAAATAGCCAACCCTAAAACCAATGAACTAAGAAGAAGAAGAAAAATTAAAGTGAAACTGATTTCAAGAGGGCTACTCTTAAATAAATGGCTACTATACCAACCAATAGGGGAAATGTTTAGAAGCCAAGGCTGGTTATAAAGCTGAGACAGGCTGATGGAAAAATAACTTACCAGGATAAAAACCAGGGAGGTTTGTTGTCCATGCTTTGTCTTTGGAAAAAGAATGGCGAGCAAAAAACCTAAGGCAAAGAAAAAGAAGTGGGTTGCAAAGGTTGCCAGAAGGGTCTCTGGAAAAAGTTCAAGGTTTCCGGTTTGACTGAAAACATAGAGATAACACACACTGATGGCCGTCTCCAAGATTAGGATAATTCCAAGTCCTCCTAAAAGCTTTCGGAGAAGGATACGATCACGGGACATGGGTTTAACAAAAAGAAAGTCTGCTGTGCGACCTTTAATTTCTCGATGAATCAGTGAAGTTCCAAGGAAGGCCCCATGAATTGCTAACATGATTAAAACGTAGAGCATAAGAAGGCTAAAGTATCCTTCAAAGCTACTTATATCGACGTTCTCTATGCCATAAATGACACGCATGATACGCGGCATGGAGCGAATAAACTCATTGAGTTGTTCGGAGTTGCCACTACTAAAAGCATCAAACTCAGTCATGCCACCAATTATTATAAAGGAAAAACCTACAGCCCAAAAAAATAGAGATTTTAACCTAGTTGTTAGTTCTCGTTTGATCATGCTAAGCCTCCAGATCTTGCCTGGTTAATATTAAGGCAGACAGAGTGAGAAGAGCTAGTGAAAGAAGAAAAAAAGAAATAATTGCTGTACTTGAAAGTCCTTTGGCGCTAATTTCTAAGGGTTCAACATAGCCAAAAGGACTCAACTTTTTTATGACATCATTGCTCATCAGGCGGCCCACTAATAAAATTAGGAAAAGACCAAAGCTCAGAGCTGAAGCAGAGCCTACTGGGTTTTTAATCCTTTGGCTGAGTGTTCCCCAAAGAGTTGATAAGGCAAAGGTCAGAATTTGCAACAACAAGCCACTCAAGATCATTTGATTGATGGCAATTTGGCTTGAATCATCAATTGCCCAAAGAGTTGCCATAAAGAAGAACATTAAAACGATTGCAATGTGAATGATTAAAAAGGCAGTGATTGCCGCCAAAACCTTTTCAAGAAAAATGCGTTGGCGTGATAAGGGTTTGGCGTAGAGAAAGTCACTCATGCGAGCAAGCTTTTCCCGATTCATTAAAGTGAGGCCATACAAAGTGGCCATGATAACTAGAACTAATTGAATAAAGCCGTAGATATAACTAACAAAGCCGCTGGCCTCAAAGATTGTGTTTATATCCATGCCCATGGAAGCCATCAATGACTCAGGAAAAGCTGACAATGCATCTTTTAGCAAATCTGCTTCGCGAGCAAAGCCAGGGAATATACCCATAAAAAGTAGCAAAGCGGTAAGTATGGAACCTAGCCATAAAACAATGGATCGAGCTTGGAACTTCAGTTCTTGCCGATAGATCCTCATAATCTGCCCCTCCTATTCGTAATAGTGCATGAAGATTTCTTCAAGACTAGGGTCTTCAATGGTGAGATTAGATACGTGGGCTTGGCTAAGTTCTTGGAGCAGCGTATTCATGTCACCACGATAGGTGTAATCTCTGCGACCAATCTCAGTGGTGCGAGCTTCAAGGTGGGGGAGTTGATCGAGCTTTAAAAGCTGGTCTTCAGAGGCTTGAACCAGAATGTTTTTATAGGCATTGGATTCCAGCTTCATTACAGTGTTGATGTCTTGGATCATTCCATTGCGAATTATGGCAATGCGGTCTGATAATCGCTTTACCTCGGAGAGGATATGAGAAGAAAAAAGAATAGTAGCTCCTTGTCGACGGCGTTCTTCAATTAGTTGAAAAAACCGTTGTTGCATCAAAGGATCTAATCCTGAGGTGGGTTCATCTAGAATAATTAATTTTGGATTATGAAGAAGGCCCTGAACGATGCCTACTTTTTTCTTGTTACCTAAAGATAAATCTTCAATTTTTTTTGATTGATCCAGTTCCAAGGCTTCGCACAAATCGAGCCTAACTTTTTTATCGGAGTTTTGATAGAAAGATGCACTGTAATTCAACAGGTCTTTCACCGTCATATTGTCATAATAAAAAACTTCCCCTGGAAGATAACCCACATTTTTAGCGATTTCTACCCGTTCTTTGATTGAGTCCAAGCCGAAAATTTTGATGTTTCCCGAGGTAGGATAAATTAAGGACAAGGCGCACCGAATCGTGGTTGACTTACCCGAGCCATTAGGGCCAATGAATCCGAAGATTTCGCCTTCTTTCACTTGAAAGGTGACATCCTCAACTCCACGATGTTTTCCATAATATTTTTTTAAATGATTGATTTCAATTATATTCATTGCAAAAGCTCCTTTAAAGGGTGCAGCATTGAAGATACAGCAAGGATAATTCTGCTTAAGAATCGAAACAGAGGTTAAGCTGGCCTAGGTTATAATTTCAAGACTTTTAAAAGCAAAAGGTTCTAGTATCAATGTACATCAGCTTAAGCGTTGATTCAATTAGATTAAGTAACTTAAAAAGAATAAGGAAAAAGAAAGAGTACAAAGATATCAAAAAAAATAGGTTAAAAGAAAAACAGATCAGCAAAAATGCTAATCTGTTTTATAATTCGGATTTACATTGGTATTAAAGTAAGTAAGGATCATCCATCGGGTCAATAAATCTCTTTGGATCGTAGTCCGTTTTAATTTCTGCCCAATCCTTCATTGCCATATTTTCTGAAGGAACATCAAGCTCTGGATGAGCATTGTTGGCCTTGTGATTATTTTCTTGAGAGTTTCGTTCTGGTAAATTAAGATCCACATCATTAATGTCAATGTTTAAAGCTTTAGCTAAGCGCTTACCATAATCGGCATCAGCTTTATAGCAAAGATCAATGTAACGATGTTTAATTTGCAGTGTGGAATCACCCATATTTCGAGCTGTGTTTTCACAAAGCACCTGTTTTTGAGCTTCGGTCATCGCCCGATAAAGAGCGCCGGGCATTTCAAAGTAATTGTGGTCATCTTCCCTGAAGTCAAAGCGATCAATATTCCCACCGGCTTCTTTTGGTAGTTCATGCTCTTTTGCTTCGGTCCAGTTCCCGTAACTATTTGGTTCATAATGGTTCTCAGAACCTTGGTTGCCATCCACTCGCATGCTTCCATCACGGTGGAACATGTGTGGATTAGAGACACCTCGTGGAGAGTTGACTGGAATCTGATGGAAGTTAACTCCTAAGCGATAACGCTGGGCATCTTGATAAGAAAAGAGTCGGCCTTGGAGCATCCGATCTGGTGAGAAAGAAAGTCCTGGTACGACGTTGTGGGGAGAGAAAGCTGCTTGTTCCACATCGGCAAAGTAGTTTTCCGGATTGCGGTTTAACACAAATTCGCCCACTTCCATCAAAGGAAAGTCCTTTTTATACCATATTTTAGTTAAATCAAAAGGATTGTAAGGCATATTTTTAGCTTCTTCCTCTGTCATGACTTGAATATACATTTTCCATTTTGGGAAGTGCTCATTTTCAATGGCTTCATATAAATCCCGTTGATGAGATTCACGATCCTTTGCCACCACTTTTTCAGCTTCTTGGTCCGTTAAGTTTTGAATTCCTTGTTGGCTGCGGAAGTGATATTTAACAAATACTCGCTGGTTATGCTCATTAATCATGGAATATGCATGACTGGAGAATCCATGCATATAACGGAAACTTGATGGGAGTCCGCGGTCTGACATGGTAATGGTGACTTGGTGAAGAGCTTCAGGTAGGGAGGACCAAAAATCCCAGTTGGTATTAGGGCTACGCATATTAGTTCTTGGGTCACGTTTAATGGCGTGATTAAGATCGATAAATTTCATCGGATCCCTAAAAAAGAAAACAGGAGTATTGTTACCAACTAAATCCCAATTGCCTTCTTCAGTATAAAATTTTAAAGCAAAACCTCTAATATCCCGTTCAGCATCTGCCGCCCCACGCTCACCAGCAACACTGGAGAAGCGAGCAAACATTTCTGTCTTTTTACCGACTTCTGAGAAGATTTTTGCTTTGGTGTACTTTGTAATATCGTGAGTTACTGTAAACTCACCGAAGGCTCCAGATCCTTTGGCATGCATTCTGCGCTCTGGAATAACTTCACGGTCAAAGTGAGCCATTTTTTCAAGAAACCAAACGTCCTGAAGCGCCATAGGTCCACGGACCCCAGCAGTCATGGAGTCCTGGTTATTGGGTACTGGAGCACCTTGGGCTGTAGTGATATCGGTACGATCACCCTTCGTATCATTTTTTGAAGGTAAACTTTTTCCGGATTTGTTTTTATCCATGGGATTTCCCATAGATTTATTTTCACCCATGGGGTTTTCCATAGAATTGTCTTTTTTAGAGTTATCATTCATTTTATTGTCCAATTTGATTTTCCTCCTTAATCGGTTTACGGTTAAATCTTAACAGTAGGTTTGTGGCTAAAGATTAATTTTAAAAGTAAGTGTAATTATAAAATAATCACAGAGCATTACTATAACCTTAGCAAAAATAAAATAAAAATTAGCTAATTAAGCCAAAGACAACAAATTATTCACAAAAACCAGGGAAACTTTACAAAATAGACTTATTCTAACTTGTGATAAAAGAAAGGGAGCCTATAGGCTCCGTGACTAAAGAAAAGATGGACTTTAGTATTCAGGTGGAAACAACCAATAAACGGGCTTTTTTGAGATGGGGAGACCAATTTTTTCATGAACGGTTCGAGATAATGTGTTGTCTTGTGCAATATTTCCAAAAGCTCTGCGGTTTAAGCTCCACAAACGCTTTACCATTTGAGTTTCCAGCGCTCTACCAATGCCTTTGCGCCGAAATTTAGGTAAAACTTCTAACAAACCGATGGACCCATCTTCGTGTGTACCAATGAATCCTGCCAGCTCTTCGTCAACGAAAGCACCGAGCATACCTTCTTTTATCCGATCGGTTATATACTCATCACTATCAACCGTGAGATAAATTTCGCG
>JAAZGI010000017.1 GCA_012511315.1 Clostridium sp. | reverse complement strand
GTTTGATTATTTCCCGAATAGACCACCCAAGATATTGCCGAGTAGGCCGCCAGTTTCTTGCTGCTGAGATTCATCTTGCGGCAATCGCTTTAGAGCTTCAAAAAGGCTGCCACCGCTTTTTTCGTTCATTTCGTTGGAATAACGGCGGGTTAAGTCTTGAACGCCACGATCATCAAGCTTTTCAGACTTTTTTTTGCGAGCCAGATAAGCCAATGCTAAGGGAGCCAACATGGTTAAAATCTTCATGGAGTTGTTTTTGTCAACGCCAGCTTCTTGACTGATTCGCTCAGAGACACGATCCGTTGTGCTGCCACCGAAAATATGGCCGAGAATTCCCATGCCATCATTTTGATCGATTTCTTGAGGGGAGCGGTACTGTCGTGTGGAATGCTTGTCTAAAGCTCTTGAGAGAGATTGAGCACCTTCCGGTGAATCTACATTTTGACCCAGCTGGCCCATGATTAAAGGAAGCGCCATTTTAATAATTTGCTGCATTTTATCTGGTGAAACGCCAAGCTGATCTCCCAGTTCAGCTAAGTCACCTGAGAAAAACTCATCTTGGACAGATTGGTTTTGAGGGTTTTGCAGATCCCGTTTAAGGTTTTGATATTCTTGCTGTTGTCGGAGTTGCTCTTGTTGTCTTGCGTAGTCTTGTTGACTTGGTTGTTGCTGCTGTTTTTGGCCTCCGCCGAAACCTTTCAATAACATGTCAAATAATTCCATTTTTATTCCTCCCTATGGTTGATACCCACCACTTGATGGGTTAAGTTTATAGTATTGTGTAATTGTATTTAGTGTACCTGCTTTTATATTTTAGTGGGGGGACAAACCAGAATAGTTATAAAAAATTAAGATGTTGTTATTAATTGTGACGAATAAGAAATCAATGATAGAATAATATTAGAACAGGAGGATCATAAAAATATGACAAATAACTTGTACACCGAAAACAGAAAAGAATTAGTGGAATCCATTGAGAAGGGCGAAGCTGTCATTTTATTTAGTGGCCATGCACCAAAAAAAACAGCAGACGAGAAATATCCCTTTGCTCCTAACCGAAACTTTCTTTATATGACGGGAGTGGTTGAGGAAAACATTATCCTCTATCTTGAAAAGACAGAGAGCCAGATAAAAGAGACCCTTTTTATCCACCGCTATGATGAGCTAAAGGCTAAGTGGAATGGAGAAACAGTTTCACCTGAAAAGGCCACCGAGCTTTCAGGAATTGATGAAATCCGTTTTATGGATGAATTTGAGAATGTAATGCATCAGAAAATCCAAAGCGGAACCCTTCATAAAGTTTGGTTGGATATGGAAAAAGATTCCTTTACGGCGGAATATTGTCCCGGAGGTCGGTTTGCACGGGTCTTAAAGTCGGAATATCCACAACTAAACATTGGAGATATATTCCCGCAAATCGCAAGCCAGCGGGTTATTAAGAGCCCAGAAGAAGTGGCTGAGATTCGCCGTGCCATTGAAATCACCCGTGACGCTATTTTTAACATTTGGAAAAACCGCCGCCCTGGTGCCTATGAATATGAAATGGAAGCTGAATTTGATTATATTTTGAAAAAAAATGGAGTCAAAGATTTTGCTTTCAAGACCATTTGTGCTGGTGGTAAGAATGCGGCTGTACTTCATTACGTAGAAAATAATCAAATGATCAAAGATGGAGATCTCTTGCTCTTAGATTTAGGGGCTCAGTGGAATTACTATAGTGCCGACATTTCAAGAACTTTCCCAATTAATGGGAAGTTCTCAGAGCGTCAAAAGGAACTCTACCAGATTGTTCGTTTAGCCATGGATCGTGTATTTGAAGCCATTAAACCTGGCGTTCCTTTTAAACGCTTGAATGAAATTGTTCGTGAAACCTATGCTGAAGAGCTAAAGCGGATTGGTTTAATTGAGGATCCAGCTGAAGTTCAAAAGTATTACTTCCACGGTGTCACCCATTACTTAGGTTTAGATACCCATGATGTTGGTTCTCGCGATCAAGATTTAGCGCCAGGTATGGTTCTCACCGTAGAGCCAGGTCTTTATATTCCTGAAGAAGGAATTGGCATCCGGATTGAAGATGATGTGTTAGTCACGGAGACCGGGATGGAAAACTTGTCCCATGATATTCCAAAGGATATTGAGGACATTGAAGGGGTACTGGCTAACTAAGTCAGAATATTTCCTGTAAAAACTCTGGAAATTACAAGGGGTGATTTTGGCTCGCCTTGAATCAGCCGATAATTTTTGCTATGATAAGCTATGCACAAAGAAGGGAAGAGTAATCTTGAACAATCGTCTAAAGAGAGATAGTAGCGGTGAGAGCTGTCGGCGAAGACAAGATGAACATGGCCCCGGAGTGTTGTTTCTGAAATCATGGGACTAGGAAGCACGCAAGGACAGCGTTAAAGGTCTGCGGGGTTATATGACCCCCTTGAGGCGATCCTTTGTAAAAAGGTCGTGAATCGGAGTGGTAACACGTTTATGCGTCTCCGGGACTTACTAGTCCCGGAGATTTTTTGGTTTTAAATTTGAATGCGAGGGAGAACGAGGATGAAAAAAACACCATACTATATTACAACACCTATTTATTATCCATCAGCCAATCTACATATTGGCAACACCTATACCACGGTAGCGGCCGATGCATTAGCTCGCTACAAACGCTTGATGGGCTACGATGTTTTATTTTTGACTGGAAGTGATGAACACGGTCAAAAAATTCAGCGAATTGCTGAAGAAAACGGAGTGGCACCGATTGAGTATGTTGGAAAGATTGTGGATGGAATCAAAGACCTTTGGCAGACCATGAACATCTCCTATGACCGGTTTATTCGGACCACTGATGAATACCATGTCCAATCGGTGCAGGCTATTTTCCAAAAGCTTTATGATCAAGGAGATATTTATAAATCTGAATATGAAGGTTGGTACTGTACGCCAGATGAATCCTTCTGGACAGAGGGCCAACTGGATGACGATCACATTTGTCCAGACTGTGGACGTCCATTGGAGCGTGCAAAAGAGGAGTCTTACTTTTTCCGGATGAGCAAATATGCGGGTCGATTGATTCAGTATATTGAGGATCATCCTCATTTTATTCAACCTGAGTCTCGCAAAAACGAGATGTTAAATAACTTTTTAAAGCCTGGGCTACAGGATTTAGCGGTATCAAGAACAAGCTTTGATTGGGGCATTAAAGTGCCTTTTGACGATAAACATGTGATCTATGTATGGATTGATGCCTTGTCAAACTATATCAGTGGCTTGGGTTATGAAAACAATGAATATCAGGATATGGCGAAGTACTGGCCAGCTGATGTTCATTTAGTTGGCAAAGACATCATTCGTTTCCATACCATCTACTGGCCAATTATGTTAATGGCTCTTGATATTCCACTGCCCAAACAGATTTATGGTCACGGCTGGCTCATGTTTAATAATGATAAAATGAGTAAGTCTAAGGGCAATATTGTGGATCCTTTAGTGCTTGCAAAGCATTTTGGCGTCGACCCGATACGTTATTATCTGCTCAGTGAAATTCCTTTTGGATCCGATGGGAACTTTACTAATGAAACCTTTATCCGGAAAATAAACTCCGACTTAGCCAATGATTTAGGAAATCTTTTGTCAAGAACCGTGTCCATGGTGGATAAATATTTTGACTCCGCGGTTCCTGAGCCCAATACTCCTGGGGATTTTGATGAAAGCCTTATAAACATGGCATTGGCACTTCCCAGAAAAGTGGAAGAGGCTATGAGTCATCTAAGAATTCCCGATGCACTTTCAGAAATCTGGAAACTAATTGGTCGCGCCAATAAATATATTGATGAAACCATGCCTTGGGTACTGGCGAAGGATGAAGACCAGAAGGACCGCCTTGGCACCGTGTTATACAATCTCTTAGAATCATTGCGCTTTATTGCCTTACTGATTGAACCCTTTCTTCCCGAGACTGCCGAAGAAATCCTTGGTCAGTTAAATAGTGATGTGAAGGGCTTTGAAACACTGAAAACTTTTGATGGTACAGTTGCTGGAACCCTTGTTCAAAAGGGAGATGTTATTTTCCCACGGATCGATGTGGAAAAAAAGCTAGAAGAGCTAGAAGAAATCAGATTGGAAAACTTGCCTGAAGAAGACAAGGTGGTCCCTATGGCTCCTATAAAACCAGAAATTACCTTTGAAGAATTTGAAAAAGTCGACTTGCGTCTGGCGAAAGTTCTGTCAGCTGAAAAAGTAAAAAAATCTAAAAAGTTATTGAAATTAAAGGTTAAATTAGGCAGTGAAGAGCGCCAAATTATCTCTGGGATTGCTCAATTCTATCAACCAGACGAGTTAATCGGTAAAATGGTGGTGATTGTGGCTAATTTAAAGCCAGCTAAACTGATGGGGCGAAATTCTGAAGGAATGATTTTGTCAGCTGCCAATGAAGAAGATACTGTTCTCTTTGTTGTCGGGCCTGAAGGGGAGTTGCCAGACGGAAGCAGTGTTCGATAATAAATCAAAGAGATTGAATTCTTAATGGGCTTTAAAAAGCGAATGGGTGATTATACGCATAAAGGAGACCTTGATGATTATTAAAAAAGCGAATCGAGAAGATCTAAAGCCCTTGCTACCTCTCTACGAAAAATCACGACAATTAATGAAAGAGGCAGGTAATGCCAGCCAATGGGGAGATGGTTATCCCTCAGAAGAAAGGTTGATGATGGATCTTGCCCAAGAGAGCCTTTATAAGGTCTTGGTCAATGATCAGATCATAGGTGGGTTTATGTTTGGTTTAGGGCCTGAAGAAGAATACAAAAGTCTTGAGGGTAGTTGGCTGAATGAATCTCCTTACTTCGTGATTCATCGCATCACAGCACCTGAGGCCAAAGGGGTTACGAGAGAGATTTTTGCTTGGACAAAAAAACAGACCGATAACTTACGTATTGATACCCATAAGGACAATATGATAATGCGTCATATTCTTGAACGTGAGGGCTTCACCTATGTTGGAGAAATCACCCTAGCTGATGGAAGCCGGCGAATGGCATATCACCGCACGAGTTCTTGAAACATAGTGAGAATATTTTAGCTGGAAATATACTTGTGAGTTCAGATTGCAAAAATATGAAAAATAACTGGATCAAGGTTGACGAAACATGTCATGTTAAAAGAGTAAATTAAATTAAAAAATGAAGGTTAAACCAATAGTCAAAGGGCTAAAGCTCCTAGTGGAGTTTTAGCCCTTTGACTATTTTTGATTTACTTCATGTGATTCACTTCATATCATTTACTCGATGTTGTGTATTTCATGTGATTTGCTTGTCGAGGTTTTTTTGCTAGTGTTATTTATCTTGTAAACAGGGAGACTTTAGTGGGAGATGGTCAATTAATGACGAAAAATGGTCTATTTTAACGAATCCCTTTTTTAATCATGGTTTCAACTAACATGTCGTAGGTTAAATCAGCGGGAACCAAGTCTTTCGTTTCAATGGCTAGGCCACCACAAACAGAAGCCATCATTAAACTGCGTTCTAAATTACCCTTCTTTAAATACTCGACTAGGAATCCGGAGAAATAATTGTCGCCAGCCCCTTCAGAATCCACTAGGTTAAAGTCATGGGCACTTTGCTCATAGAAGCGGTTTTGCCAATATGCTGTGGATCCCTCCTTGCCATGAGTGGCTACGATGAGTTTTCCCTTCTTTCCGAGACGACGCATGGTGGACCGGTAATCCATCAATCGCTCAGAGCTCATAAAAATAACTTCGGATATATCAATAAAAGGATCATAATAGGAATCACCATCCATATAATCTTGTAAATCCGTCCAAACTCGTTTCCCTTTGAGGTGAGGGATTAATGGCCGGTTGTATTCCATGATGTTTAAGACGATAAGGGATGCTTCCTCAATTAGTTTGAGCAAACGAACTTTATTAATGGTGGTGTGGTCTCTGGCTCTAGGCAGGCGAATAGAGATCCGGTCTCCGTCTTCATCAATTAGGTTGAAGTGGAGTTCTGTACCAGAAGGATCTGGATCGGTCACCAAGTGGATGCCACTTTTCTTTAAATGGCTGGTGATTCCCCGACCTTCGCTATCGTTACCCAGCAGCGTGTGAAAGGTGACTTGAACACCTAATTTTTGCAGGGCTAGGGATTTCGCGACGCCAGTGGAACCGCATCGATCGTAGGCATCTTCTGCAAGATAAGTGCCTCGAGTCATTGGATTTTTAGGGAGCCGTATGATTGTGTCAAAAGAGGCTCCACCCATTACAAAAATATTTGACATCGTATCCTCCTATTCATCAGCTAATTTATGCAGCAAGTCAGGGTCAATGAGTTCAATCTGGTTTCGCTTAACGATAATTGCGTCTAAATCTTCAAACCGCTTTAGTTCTCTTTGGAGGGAAGGTCGTTGGACTCCTAAATGTTCAGCCCAATCTTTTTTAGTAAAAGGTAAGGTGATTAAAGAACTTTCTTGCTGGCTTGACTCTGTGAGTAGAAAACGGGCGATATTTTGTTTTAAGGTTTGTACTGTTACCTCATCAAGGCGTCTGGTTAGCATAAAAGCTTTCCCTGAAGATATTTTTAAAAGGGTTTCTAGGAAATGAACATTGACTTGGCAAAGCTTTAAGACTAGTTCCTTGGGAAGAGAAAGAAGCGTAACCTCTGTCATTGCTGTTGTTGATAAAGGGTAGGTTGAATTATCTGAAAAAAGGACGTTGGAGCCCATCATTTCACCCAAGGTAGCATCACTCACATTTAAAAAACGGCCTGAGGAGTCTATTTTTTGGATCAGGACCCGACCTTCCAAGACAATAAAAATGGTGCGACATTCTTCCCCTTCATTAAAGATAGTAGATTCAGGGGAGAATTTTAGTATGTTATAATTATAAAGGTTCAGCCAGCTGCGTAGACTGTCTTTTGTAAAGGTGGAGAATAGCGGCAGACTGATTATTAAGTCAAGGTATTGGCTAATCACTGTAGTACCTCCTATCTATTACTAATTATCATAGCAGAATGGCGTGAAAAAGTTATGCGAAATGCAAAAAACGTGATAAAGATTATCATGTTTTCGATTACATAACTTTCCCAGCAAAGTTTACAAATGTGAAGGAATCTTTAAATCCCAGTAAAGTGGCTTGAGATAAGGCTTTGGCAGGGAATGATTAATAAAATATGAACGGAACATATAAATGTTAACAAAATATACATGACTATAAAGGAGTTTACCATGAAAATATTTGAATCCCATGCCCACTATGACGATCGGGCCTACAATAAAGATCGAGCAGAAATTCTCACTGAAATCCATGAGGCTGGCGTTAGCCATATTGTAAACTGTGCTTCATCTTGGAAGTCGGTAGCCCAAACTATTGAGCTTACACAAAAATACCCTTTTATCTATGGGGCCTTAGGCATTCATCCTGGTGATGGCCGAGACTACAATGATGAGGTTGAAAAGCGTTTAAAAGAACTCTTGCAGCTGGAACGGATCGTCGCTGTGGGAGAAATTGGATTAGATTATCATTGGGAAAGCAACCCACCCAAAGAGTGGCAAAAAGAAATTCTTTTACGCCAGTTTGATTTGGCCAGGGCTGTAGATAAGCCTGTCATCTTGCATGTTCGCGAGGCTTATGGTGACATGATGGAGATTCTGCGGAAAAATACAGACCTATCTTGCGTCCTGCACAGTTTTTCTGGGTCCGTAGAAATCGCCAAAGAAGCAGTAGCGGCTGGTCATTATTTGGGCATCAGCGGAGTCAGTACTTTCAAAAATGCCAAAAGGCTGCCTGATGTTATCAAAGAGACACCAATTGAGTTTTTATTGACGGAAACCGATGCACCTTATTTAACCCCAGTTCCTTATCGAGGGAAGCGGAATCGCAGCGATTATATTAATTACATTATTCCGGTTATTGCTGAATTAAAGGGAATGGACCTGGATGAAACAGCAAGAATTCTATATAATAACTCCCTTCGATTTTTTAGACTGGAAGAAGAAAAATCAAGATAGATGTGAAGATGAAGGCTACAATTCGTTAATAGATTATTCATAAGTAGAGCGATAAAACGAGGGGAACTGGGTCATACCAATGGTTTTCCTTGTTTTTTTGACGAAATCTACAAGGACCGATATAATCTGTCCTTGTAGTTAAGAAATTTTGATTGAAAAGCTATTGTTACGGAGGTAACTCATTTGATAAATATTTTTAAAATAACAACAAGCTTGGCTATTTCCACCAGCTTAATGTTTACAGCAACTCAGGTGCCCTATGATCATTTAAATAAAGTGACCTTGGAATTGAATGGAGCTGCTGATACCTATGTTACAGAGAAGGAAAGTATTGGTGATTTCTTAGAAGAGCAAGGGATTGACTTAAAAGCAGCCGATAAAATCAATTTACCCCTTCATGATTCTTTAGAAAAAACAGAAAAAGTAATTATTGAAAAAGCTAAAAAGATAACCGTACAAGCTGATGGCAAGGAATATAAATTCACTGCTTATGATGAAGACGTGGCAACGGTGCTGGATAAATTAGATATCGAATTAGAAGCTCATGACCGAGTGAATGTTGCCATGGCAGATTCGGTTAGCCATGGAATGATGATAGAAATTGAGCGGGTAGAAATAAAACAAGAAAAGCTGAAACTTTCCATCAGTCATTCCCATAAAAAAGTTGATAGCTCGACCTTATTAAAAGGAACTAACAAAGTTCAAACAGCTGGAAAAGACGGACAAAGAGAAATTATCACTGAGACAGTTTATGTGAATGGTGAAGTGGAATCAGAAGAAGTTCTTTCTAGTTCCGTGACTCAAGAGCCACAAACTGAAATAACCTTAGTTGGCACCAAAGAAGTAGTGGTGAAAAAAGCAAAGGCTGAAGTTAAGAAGCTGGCACCACAAACCCAAAAAACTTCTACAGCTAAGAAAACATCAACTAGTACAAGTACTAACAAAGCAACAACTAGTCAGTCGACATCATCAGAAGATAATAAGAATTGGAAGTCCTTCACTTTGTCGTTTTACACCGATCTACCTTCAGAAAATGGGGGCTATACGGTAACGGCTACAGGTGAAAAGCTGCGTTCGGGTATGGTGGCTTCAAACTACTACGCCATCGGAACAAATATCTATTTATCAGGCTGGGGTTCCTATACGGTCAAGGATCGTGGAGGCAGTAACTTTAACTCGTCAAATCGGTTGGATGTCTTTATTCCTAGAAAAAGTGGAGAATCCAATGGTACCTACTTAAACCGCGTTAATAAGATGGGTTTAAAAACAGTTAAGGGATATGTAAAATAAAATTGGTTACATTAAAGTGATACAATAACAAAAAAACATAGATATCGGGCAAAGCTTGCCCGATATCTATGTTTTTTGCCCACGAAACGCTAAAAAAGGAATGATATTTTAGTTAACACTTCTTAAAACGAACACCAAATAGACTTTAAAACAGAAAAACAAGGCTTTAATGACGGGAGTCGTAAACTAAGGAGAAAACTGTTTTGTCTAAGGGTGTATAGGAATTAGAATTAAGTTATAATGGAGAGTAGAGAAAATAAAGGGAAACAGATAATGATAAAAGAAATTATAGTAGTAGAAGGCCGTGACGATGTTACAGCTGTAAAACAAGCAGTCGATGCAGAGGTTATCGCAGTCCATGGCTTTGGCATGAACGCAGATTCCATTCATCGGATTCAAACGGCTGGCGCCCAACGAGGTGTGATTGTATTGACGGATCCTGACCATGCGGGTGAAACCATTCGAAAGCGTATTGAAGCAATCTGTCCAGGAGTTCGTCATGCCTATATCATGCGCAAAGAAGGTATGCGAAAGGGAAATATTGGTGTTGAAAATGCTAGCCCTGAAGCAATTAGACGGGCTTTGGCCAGTGCTCATGCCTCAAGTTGTGAAGCGCGTCATGAGTTTACAACAAAAGATTTATTGGCCCATGGCTTAATGGGGGCGGTTGATTCTAAAGAGCGTCGCCAAGAACTTGGAAAACATCTTGGAATTGGTTACGGCTCTGCGCGAACTTTGTTGTCTCGACTTAATAACTATGGAATTAGCCGAGACGATTTTGAAGGTGCAGCCCAAAAACTAAATTAAGAAACTACCTAGAGTAACCAATACAACTAGAGCACCTAGAGACCCAAGGGGAGAAGAATATGGAATTTTTAAATACAAAAGAATTAGTCCGCAAATATGGATTTAAATTTACGAAATCGCTGGGGCAAAACTTTTTGATTGACCCCACGGTGGTTCAAGATATTATTAATGGCTCAAAGATCACAAAAGAAGACCATGTGATAGAGATCGGGCCTGGAGTGGGAAGCTTAACCCGGGCGCTTTTAGAGGCGGCGGGTAAAGTCACGGCAGTGGAGATTGATAAAAAACTCATTCCTATTTTGGAGGAAGAACTAAAAGATTACGATAATTTTGAACTGATCCAAGGGGATGTCCTTAAGACAGACTTGAAAGCCGTGGCAGGAGATCACCGCGTTAAAGTGGTGGCCAATTTGCCCTATTACGTAACAACACCCATTTTAATGGGGCTTTTAGAAGATGACTTCCCTTGGGAGAGCATTACCGTTATGATCCAAAAGGAAGTAGCCCAGCGGATGGATTCGGGTCCTGGAAGCAAAGAGTATGGGGCGCTGTCTGTACAAGTTGCTTATTATGCAGACACAGAAATTCTTCGACTGGTTAAGCCTGACTCCTTTGTGCCTAAGCCCAAAGTTGATTCCATCGTAATCCGTCTAGATCGTCTAGAGCGTCCACGAGTGGAACCCAAGGATATTGAACTCTTCTTCCAAGTGGTTCGTCAAAGCTTTGCGATGCGTCGGAAAACCTTACATAATAATTTGAAGCCGTTGGGACTTGATCCTGCCATTGTCGCTGATGCTTTCCAAGCAGCCGGCATTGATCCAGGTCGCCGCGGCGAGACCCTGAGCATTGAAGAATTCTCAGAACTGAGTGATCAGATAAAGGAACGTTTAAATGATGAAAAGATTGACTAAAACCTTTCTGTTATTGATTATCATTAGTATGACAGGTTGCCAGTCGCTGCTAAAACTAACCTATCAAAATGAAGACTTTGAGTGGGTCAAGCCGGAAAACTTGGCAAAGGTTGTGATTCAAAGTACCCGGGATATTGGCTTTCGCTTTGTAGTCACTGATATTGATACCATCGATGAGCTCTATGAATCCTTGTCCGCTGCCTTGCCGGTGGATGAGGTTAGTGGACTTGAACCAGACTATATTTTTGAATTCACCACCTATGAAAACGAAGTATTGAAATATTATTACACGACTGGAATTGGGAGCCAGGAGAGTGGAGGTAATTTCTACAACGATGATAAAATATATGTTGTGTTAAACCGTATTGATAACAGTTTAATCAAGAATGTTTTTGCCTTGCGTAAACCACAAGATTTTTTTAGCGGTTACTATGGGTCCATCCTCCAGGCCGTGGAACGGGTGCAGGAAGATTTTGCCGATAAAAGTATTGGCGTAATGATTAACGAAGACAAAGAGATGTTGAAGTTCCAAATGTCCCATGAAATTTTGGATTTTAACCTTGAGCTTAATAAGATGGGTGTTCACCCTGTATATACGGATCGGGAACAAGATTTGGTCATGAATATAAACACGCAGGGGTATAAGACCAGCTTGTTTAAGGGCGTCGTAGAATTACGAGATAATCAGAAGAAAAGAAATAGTCGCTATTATATTCTTTCTGAATATGTAGACGACCAGTGGAAGACTCAGGTATCCGATGAACTACCAGAAGGTTTTTAAACTTAACTCTAAAAGCTTAGAGTGTTATAGTAAAGAGGTGAACAAAAACGCTTGGGTTTTTTCACTTATCGATTTTTATCGATGAAATAAATAAAAAATAGATAAATCAAGGAGATTTTTAATATGGCTACAATTTGTAATACTTGCGCAATGAAACCCAATTGCCTAAAAGATAAACCATGTGAATTAATCAAACCAAAATATGGAAAGATTAAACATGTAGTGGGTGTTATTTCTGGAAAAGGTGGCGTGGGTAAGTCCAGCGTAACTGGTCTTTTAGCAGTGGCACTAGAAAAACTTGGTCACTCTGTGGGCGTTCTCGATGCTGATATCACAGGGCCTTCCATTCCTCGTTTCTTTGGCGCTGAAAAGCAACGCTCAGGCTACATTCCTTCAGATGACCCTGAAGTGATGATGATGGCACCCATGATATCCCGCCGTGGCATTAAGCTTCAGTCCATGAACTTTCTCATTGAAGAAGAACAACCAGTTATGTGGCGTGGACCGATTCTATCCAATGCTTTGAACCAACTCTTTGAGGAAACCCATTGGGGAGACTTAGATTATCTGTTAATTGATATGCCACCTGGAACTGGTGATGTTGCAATTTCCATAATGACCCAATTCCCCGTGGATTATTTTGTGGTGGTATCCACACCCCAGAACATGGTAACTATGATTGTAAATAAGATTGTTAACATGATTAATACCCAGGGAATTCCGATAAAGGGTGTTATTCAAAACATGGCTTATTTCAAATGTGATGAATGTTCAAAAAAACACTACATTTTTAGCCAAAACTCTTCGGAAGAAGTGGCAAAGGACATGGAACTAGACCTTCTTTGTGAATTGCCACTAGATCCAGATTTCAGCAAACATTTAGAGAATGGGCAGGCAGAACAATATGCGGCTGAAAACTCAGCGTATGATGTTCTCATGGACGTATTCCGCGATGATGAAAAAGAGATCTATGCACGAAACAAAGCTAGTAAGAAAAAAACCATCCCTATGGCAGGTTTATAATCCTGCTAAGACATGGAGATGGGCCCAAAAAAATCAAAAAAAGTTAAAAGAATGCCTATTAAGTGTCAAGAAATCTTTTAACTCAAGATATAATCTTTACGATAAAGGTCCGGTCTCCACGAGGAGCCGGACCCTTTTTTGATGATCGTTTTCATTTGTGGAGTGATCGTTTTCATTTTTAATTAGGTGAGTGGACTGTAAAAAGGGGCGCCAAACCACGTTAAATCCGTGTTAAGTTTAGATCAGAACAGTTAATAAGTGGTCAATTTTTTGTATGATGTAAAAGGGAAAAACATTTGTGGAGGAATAATGTATTGGATATAAATATGATTATTTGGTTGCTTGGGGGATTAGGTCTTTTTCTCTTTGGCATGAAGATGTTGAGCGATGGCCTAGAGAGTGTTGCGGGCAATAAATTAAAATTTATTTTAGAGAAAGTAACGAGTAATCCTTTTAGTGCAGTTGTTGTCGGAGCTGTGGTTACAGCCTTAGTCCAATCTAGCTCAGCCACCACAGTTATGGTTATTGGCTTTGTTAACTCAGGTATTATGACTCTGGTTCAAGCCACGGGTATTATTATGGGAGCCAATATAGGAACAACGGTAACGGCGTTTCTGGTTTCTTTTAATGTGGAGCTATTGGTTCCGATTCTTCTAGCAATCGGCGCAAGCATGATTTTATTTACAAAAGTTAAACGCCGACGTGATGTTGCGACGATTCTGCTAGGGTTTGGAATTCTGCTTTTAGGAATGGATACCATGGGTGATGCCATGTATCCTTTGCGTGAATCACAAGTCTTTAAAGATCTCATTGTAAATATTAGTGGAAACTGGTTTCTTGGAATTGTTGTTGGTTTAGGAATTACTCTACTCGTTCAATCCAGTTCTGCGACTACAGGAATTTTGATTGCCTTGACACGGTCTGGGAGTATTAGCATTGAAGCTGCCTTTCCGATTGTTTTGGGGGCTAATATTGGCACCTGTATCACTGCTTTGTTATCATCCATTACCGCTAATAAAACAGCGAAGCGAGCAGCAATTATTCACTTACTTTTTAACTTAATTGGAGCCATCGTTTTCTTACCCTTTGGTCCATTGCTCATTCAGATAGTAAAAGCTATCTCACCAAACAGCGTCATGCTGGAAATTTCATTTATTCATTTAATTTTTAATATTCTTAATACCCTGCTGCTTCTACCCTTTGCTGGAGTTCTTATTCGTGTCTCGGCTTTAATTGTTGGACCGGAAGAAGCTATGCCCTTTGAAATTCTCGACAGACGTCTTTTGCAAACGCCAAGTATTGCAGAAGGACAGGTAATTATAGAAACGGTTAATATGGCAGAACTTGCGAAACGTAACTTGCAAACAGCTGTCGAATCATTCATTAATGACGATTTGACAAAAGTCGATCAAGTGCTCGAAACAGAACAACGGATTAATGCTCTCACAGAGATCTTGACAGAGTTTATGGTCGAATTATCGAGCAGTGATCTTGATATTGCAGAATTTGTCCGAATTGGAGACACCTATCACGTTATCAATGACATTGAACGAATTGGTGACCATGCAGAAAATATTATTGAGTTGGTCGAAGAAAAAGTTGAGAAAAATGTGAAGATTTCCAAAAAAGGGAAAGCTGAGCTAGCTCAAATTTACGACTACACAATATTAGCATTGGATACAGCCATAGAAAGTTACCGGACTAACGATGTGGCAAAAGCCCAGAGTGTCAGCGAGTTGGAACGTGAAATCAATAGCCTACACAAAGAGTACCGTGACACCCATATTCGTCGTCTTAATGCAGGTAAGGTCTCGCCCATTGCTAGTATTTTGTTCTTGGACCTACTCTCCAACTTGGAGCGAGTTGGTGACCATGCTATGAATATTGCAGATACCGTGGCCGATGTAGAAGATGTTGAAGAAAAATCCATTATTCCTGCTTAACAAAATAGATCAAGGCTAGATGTGCTGAATCTAATCTTATAGTCAGTTTTTGTAATTCACACCAATTAAAGAATACCAAAGGTACCATTAAATCAGGATTTTTCTTAATATAAATTCTGGACAAGTGAGGGCTCAAGAGGTTTAGAAGCCTTCGAATCATAAAAAGAGAGATGAAAAGCCGAATTTTGCTTTTCATCTCTCTTTATTAGTTGCTGTATTAATGACTAAATTTGTTTGTCGGCATTATCCGAGTTTTTATTGTCTTGTCGACTTAAAGGAAATCCATCATCAAATCCATAAATCTTTTTGGAGACGGAACGGAACACTTGAATGGCATCGTGAATTTTATCGAAGAGAAGGTCTTTTTTACGTTCGTACTCCGCAAAGCCTTCTTCCGTTAGGGTGTATATCTTTTGAAGGCGTCCTTCCTCGGAAATGACGCCAATCGCATAACCTTGCTTTTCCATTTTCTTTAGCAAGGGGTAAATTCCACCGGTGGAGGGGGTCCAGTGCCCATCAGTGTGGTCTGAGATTTGATTGGCAATATCGTTGCCATTGGCGGGACCTAAAGTCAGGATATAGAAAACATATAAGGGTAGGATCCCTTTGGTGAAAACCTGACCAACAGCGGCTTTTTCAGCTTTTACTTTTTTAAGTTCCGTCAGTTTTCGTTTGTATTCCTCATGGATTTCTCGTTCCATATCCTTATAGTTTTTATCCATTATAGTGCCTCAATGATAAAACCAATCAGGCCCTTTCCGGTATGAACGCTTAAAGATGGGGTGATTTGATCGGTATAGGAGTCTTTAACTTGAGTAAGTTTTTGGACTTGAGCTAAAACTTCAGCTCCTTCAGCGGGACTACCTCCGTGCATAATATATACATTGCATGGACCTTTGGCCAAATAGGTTTTCTCAAGGATTCCCATCATTTTTGAAATAGACTGTTTTTTGCCGCGAGCCTTTTCAACGGAGTGGTAGATTCCTTCTTGATTGACGTGGATAATGGGTTTGATGTTTAGGAGTTGACCAATGGTTCCAGAGACACGACCAATCCGGCCTCCTTTAATGAGATACTCCAAGGTATCTAATACAAAGTAGACTTCAACCTGTTCACGCTTTTTAGCAACAGCCTGATGGATGTCTTTAAAAGGTGCTCCTTCTTCTACCATCTTCTGAGCAAGTTGGACCATAATACCTTCTCCTCTTGAGAGGGTTTTAGAGTCAATCACTTCAATGGTCATATGCTCTTTATAGTCTGCAGCAATATTCATAAAGGCATTATAGGTACCAGATAGGCCAGAGGAGATAAAGACAGCAATAATGTGAGTAAAGCCATTCTCTTTAAAGTATTTTAAGGCATTGTCCATATCGCTTCCCTCGGGAAGGCTTGTCTTGGGATACTCTGTTTCCATGCGTTGATAGGTTTCCTCAGCAGAAATGGTGACGCCATCTTTAAATTCGCCATCGGAAAAAGATATTGTTAAGGGCAAAACTTTAACAATATCTGAATTTATTTGCTCCGGTCTTAAATCAGCAGCGCTGTCTGTGATTATTCCAATTTTTTCCATTATTTTTCTCCAGTCCATGATTTTATTTTATATTTAGTAGCAG
>JAAZGI010000144.1 GCA_012511315.1 Clostridium sp. | reverse complement strand
ACTCGAAATTTCGTGTCGGTGCGAGCCGACCTAGGGTTCGAATCCCTAACCCTCCGCCAAAGATCAGTGGCTTTTCTCAGTTTGAGGAAAGCCGCTTTTTCGTGCGCCCAGCATGGCGCAATCTAGGGAATTAAAGTCCTTAGTATGCCCTAGTAGTGGGAAAGTCATAGCTGAACACCGAGGGTGTCCAGCGTGAGGTAAAACCTGAAGGAAGGTGTAGACAAATCTTTGGCTTGACCATATTGCGTCACCTTATAGTTTTCTTGTTTGCGGCTTATTGCGATACTGAGGGGCTCCCACTACCGTTTCCTACTTTCCGATCATGTCGCTCCCATACTCCACAAGATATGGTTAATTGAACAGTGGAAAATGCTAAATATGCCTTCAAAATAAGTGAGAACTATCCATACGGTGAGTATATTAGAGTAATAGGTATACCACATCAGGAAACTACTCAATATGAAATAACTGGATATGCATTTGGGCCTATCAATGATACTAAGAAACAACAATGAATTAATGAACTTCAATACATTTTAATAGTATGAAGTAATTTAAAGACGCTAGTTTTAAAGCTGGCGTCTTTAACAATTCATCACCATATTATAGGATGGGCGAAAGATAACTAGAGAGTATTACCTGATGATATGGATGGAAACAAAAGAAATACGAAATCAGAGTTCCACAGATATTGTTTTTAATTAAATGGAGATGTGTCGTGAAAATAATTTCAGATATCAGCTGAAAGTATAGATAATATTCCACTGACTTATAAATGAAGATAGAATAAACTTAAACCATTACATTAAGTGGGGAGAAGTATTAAACAAATATTTGGAGGAGTAAATATGAATGAAACATTAAAAATTGCCAATAGTCCTGTGATGTGGACTCTATCATTACTTATCGTTGCCGTCGTAGTTTTCCAGTCGATTGTGTTCTATCGATTAGCAAGTAAGCGGGTTAAAACTACAAATCTATTAAAACCAGATCAAGTGAAAAAAGCATTGAAAATTGGAGTAATAGGAACTATTGGACCGGCCTTTGCTGTGTTCGCCGTAGCCATCGCTTTGATTGCGCAAGTGGGTGGACCACTTACTTTGGCCAGAATTGGTATTATCGGTTCAGCTGCATTTGAAATGATTGCAGCACAAATAGGTAGCGGAGGAACAGCCGGAACACCAGAATTTGTGCCGAAAATGCTTTCGGCAGCAGCTTGGGTAATGACTTTAGGCGGGGGAGGATGGCTTGTTGTTGTATTCTTTACGACCAAGCATATTGACAGTCTTTCCGAAAAGTTTAAAAAAGCAAATCCATTAACCATTGTCTATATGTCTGTGTTTGCACCGTTCATCATTTTCTTTTCATTGGGATACGGAGAAGTAATCAATAAGGGATTGTTAAAAGAAACAACCGATATAGCTCCGCTGCTAGCCCTAATAGCTGGTGGTATATCTGTGGTTATTGTCAATAAAATCGTAGCAAAAGACAGCTCAAAAAAATGGCTTAAAGAATGGGCGATGGGTATTTCAGTTGTAGTGGCGATGGTTGTTGGAACATTATTAAGCTAGGAGGAACTAAAGATGGAAAGTAATAAAGTAAGCATAAAAGAAAAATTTCAAAGAGATGTTCACTTATGGGGACGAATAACCATTGCAACAGCTTTTATATTAAGCTTATCGATACCGATTTATTTAACCTTTGTTCTTGGCCACTATCCTGATGCAGCTGATATTATTTCAGGCATGATTTCTATTGCAGGATTTGTCGGCGTAGTTTGGTTTGTAGAACCAATTTCTT
>JAAZGI010000143.1 GCA_012511315.1 Clostridium sp. | reverse complement strand
TAAAACTTCACCAAAGTCGGTGCGTTGTGAGAGAAGATCACGAGTTGTAAGGACTTTTTCAAGATGACGGGAAATGCCATCAGCACCATCCAAAATCTTAGGCTTAGGACCAATGACTTTACGTAAGTTGCAACGAATAAAAGGATAATGCGTGCAACCAAGAACTACAGCATCCACATCGTCGATAGCGATGGAATCAAACTTGGCCTTGAGATAATCGTAAGTCTCAGGGCTATTAGCTTTTCCGTCTTCAATAAGTTCCACTAGACCAGGACAGCTCATTTTAATAACGCGACGATTTTTGGCAACTCGATCCATGAGGAGGGCAAATTTTCTTTCCTTTAAAGTGGTCTCAGTGGCCATGACTAGGATACTTCCACCATTTGTGCTTTCTACAGCTGGTTTTAAAGCAGGCTCAATACCAAGGACGGGTAAGTCAGGGTATTGTTCTCGAACCAGATGCACGGCAGCGCTGGTGGCTGTATTACAGGCGATAACAATCGCCTTGGCCTTATGTTCTAATAAATAATCTATGGCAGCAAAAGTAAGCCTCTGGATTTCTTCCAAAGGTTTCGAGCCGTAAGGCGCATTCAATGAATCGCCATAATATATAAAATTTTCATGTGGCAACTGACGGATTGATTTCTTTAACACACTAATGCCGCCAACGCCGGAGTCAATAAACCCAATGGGTCGATCTTGATCAATCATTTCACACCCCTCCGTTCCATAGATAACTATACCAAAAAAAGAGGCAATGAAAAAATAAATTTTAGTAAAGTTAATGAATGAAGAGTTATCGATTGTTTTAGAAGCCAAAATAATACATAAAAAAGGAAGTTGTATGGCAGTACAACTTCCTTTTTTTATGGGATTTTCGCCTCCCCCGCAGGAGACAATCGGAATCAAAAGATTAAATTCAAACCTTTGTTCTAATAAGATTATAATCGAACAGCCGTTCTCATGTCAAGAAGGATTTTTCAAGAAGGAGTTGGAATTCCAAGTAAACATCATTGGAAATTAAAGTGAATATAAAAAGTGAGTTTGGGAATATGGGACGTTCGGGTGATTTGATTGATACGAAGATATCGGAAGATGGGAAATAAAAAGAACAATGTTGATTTTAGCCCATGGCTTCGATTAAGTAATGGAGAATCCTAGGATTCTCTATTTAGAAGGTTTAAATAAAGTTTTTGAGTCAGAGGTAGATATCCGGATTTATTCAGGTCAAATTAATGATTATGCAAGTAAAATCAATACTTATTCTGAATTTATTTAGCCTTGAGTTCATAAAAAGCGAGACATATTTGATATAAGGAGGAAGGGATTGCTTGGATTTAAGTGGCAATTGCCTGATTGGTATCAGTCCTATCGAACGAATGAAAAAGTACACATAGATTCTGGCTGGCTTTAACTTTAGATGGAAGGGAACAGTCAGCAAAACTTGATAGAGGTTGGGGAGAAATATTCAAAAGCAATGATTACTATTATTAATTAGAGCCTATAATAGGGTTTTTTT
>JAAZGI010000142.1 GCA_012511315.1 Clostridium sp. | reverse complement strand
AAAATGTTTCTTCTGATCATCCACTTTTGACAATCAGAATTAAAATCTACAATTTTCTCAGTCATAAGCCTAGCTATTATGTCTATTTTAACATTGAATGACTTGTCTTTCATGTCCAATCATATTTATTAACCAAGACTGATGATTAGCCATAAAACTTCAGATTATAAAGTGCTTTGGTCTATTCTTCTTTTGCACGTTTTTTTGAGTCACTCATTTCCTATAGGTAGCTAAAAAAAACAGGCGCTGAACCAGTTAAAGTAGGGATCTAGCTTTCAAATTACCTTAATTATGATATTATTAGCATATCGTATAAATATCTTTGATTGCATATAACTTAAGTTAATAATTAGGGGTGAATTCATGAATATACTGGTAACCGGTGGTTTAGGCTTTATTGGTAGTCACACCGTAATCGAACTAATCAAATCCAATCATCAGGTCGTCATTGTTGATAATTTAATTAATTCCAAAGTTGAAGTGTTGGATAAAATAAATGAAATTTGTGGTGTAAGGCCTGAATTTTATCAAATGGACGTTACAAATGAAAGCGCTGTTGAAGAAATCTTCAAAACCCATTCTTTTGATGGGTTAATTCATTTTGCTGGATTAAAGGCAGTTGGGGAATCCGTTGAAAAGCCCATAGCTTATTATTATAACAACTTGGTTAGTACCATGGTTTTAAGCAAACTATGCCTTAAATACTCTGTTAATCGTTTCGTATTTAGTTCCTCTGCTACCGTGTATGGAGACCAAACATCCCCGCTTAAAGAAGATTTTGAACTTAAAACGACCACCAATCCATATGGTGAAACTAAAGCGATGAGCGAGCGTATCTTAAAGGATATTGCTTTTGCAAATAAGGATTTCGCTGTTACCTTGCTCCGTTATTTTAATCCCGTAGGGGCTCACTCCAGCGGTTTAATTGGTGAAGATCCCAATGGAATCCCTAATAACTTGATGCCCTTTATAACCAAAGTGGCAAAGGGGCAGCTCCCTGTCCTAAGTGTTTTTGGTGATGATTATGATACCATTGACGGAACTGGCGTTCGTGACTATATTCACGTAGTTGATCTAGCCGAAGGTCATGTAAAAGCACTTGAACATTTAAATGAAGGAGTTCACATCTATAATCTCGGGACTGGACAAGGAACATCTGTCTTAGAACTGGTCCATGCTTTTATACAGGAAAATAAAGTTGACGTCCCCTACAAAATTGTAAGTCGACGACCTGGTGATTTAGCCACCTGCTATGCTGATGCCAACAAGGCTAAAGCTGAGCTTAAATGGTCTGCAAAACGTGGGATTGAAGAGATGGTTCGAGATGCTTGGAATTTTGAATTGAAGCAAATTTAATAACAAACATCTAAAAACAGTCACTTTAAAACAGGCTTAATTCAAGAAGCACCTCAAACTCCACTAGAGTGAAGTTTGAGGTGCTTCTTTTTATATTTATATCCGTGTAAGAGCAGCGACTTCTTGAAGATGATCTTTACTAAGCCGCCTCATTTTTATTTAGTGTCTTTTTCGATTGTTCTTTTTTTCTGGTGGAGCTGTATTAACCATTGGGTAAGGATGCTCACCAATTTTCGGAACCTGTTTGCCCATTAATTTTTCAATGTCTTTTAACAAGGGTTTTTCGTTAAAATCACAGAAAGAGATTGCTGTTCCCCCCATACCAGCTCGACCCGTCCGACCAATTCGATGGATATAGGTTTCAGGAATATTCGGTAAATCAAAATTAAACACATGAGTTAATTCATCAATGTCAATTCCTCTGGCTGCAATATCCGTGGCAACAAGAACACGTGTCACTCGGTTTTTAAAATCTCCTAAGGCTCTTTGACGCGCCCCTTGAGATTTATTCCCGTGAATAGCCGCTGCACTAATCTTTGCGCGATTTAAATCACGCACAACACGATCTGCACCATGCTTCGTTCTCGTAAATACTAGGGCTGATTCAACGGATGGATCTTTCAATAAATCTTGTAATAAGTTCTTCTTATTCACTTTATCAACTTGGTAAAGGTATTGGTCTACCGTATCAACGGCTGAAGATACTGGCGTTACCGAAGTATGTACCGGATTCACCAAAATGGTTTTGGCAACTTTGGATATTTCATCGGACATGGTTGCTGAAAATAGCATAGTCTGTTTCTTTTTAGGAACCTTGTTGATAATTTTTTTCACATCATTAAGGAAACCCATGTCAAGCATCCGGTCTGCTTCATCTAAAACAAAGATTTCAACTTTACTTAGATCTACAATCTTTTGGTTGATCAGGTCATTGAGTCGGCCTGGAGTTGCCACTAAAACATCAATCCCCTTTTGAAGAACCTGTTCTTGTGGTTTTTGAGAAACTCCACCGTAAATCACACCAAACTTTAATTTTGTATACTGCCCGTAGGTAGAAAAACTATCATAAATTTGGATTGCTAACTCCCGTGTCGGAGTCAAAATAAGGGATTTAATGGCTCGTTTCTGTTTGGGAGCAATTTTTTTCTCGCTGAGTAATTGCAATATCGGGATAGCAAAAGCTGCTGTTTTCCCAGTACCAG
The DNA here is from genome assembly GCA_012511315.1 of Clostridium sp. Taxonomy (GTDB): domain Bacteria; phylum Bacillota; class Clostridia; order Clostridiales; family Clostridiaceae; genus JG1575. The sequence continues at coordinate 1,355 of JAAZGI010000142.1, read as the reverse complement.
TTTGAGCACAGCCTTGTAAATCACGGCCTTTTAGTAAAGGTGGAATGGCCTGTTCCTGAATAGGTGATGGCATTTCGTACTTTTCTTTTTCAAGGGCTCGTAATATGGGCTCGATAATCTGTAATTCTTTAAATTTCATATAACCTCTCTGTTACCCGCTAGCCTAAATTAATGGACAAGCAAACTTCCGCTGCCAGCGGTGAAGTGGTTTTGCTTGCGTTGATTTCCTCATACAAATAAACCTTGAGGTTCTCTCAGAAGAAAGCAAATCTTAAGTGACTTTCTTCAGGGATTATGGTTTTATGACGATCAAAGAAATTCCAGTATAAAAAAGGAGCAATCGGCATGGCCGTTCGCTCCGGTCTATGTTCAATATTAAATAGTTGTTTATGATCTAGCTTCTAGTGAAAAACGATTTATCTGATGAAAGTGTGCCCCTCATCTTAAACTGCTTTCCCGGCTTAGCTATAGACCCCATGCGATAAAATAAAACCTCTTTACTTCACAACCTTACCTATTATATATCAAATCCTAGGTAATAGCCAACAAAATTATTTATTTTTCAGTTGTTTGAGAGTTTCCTAAGGTATAGGAACCTGAGCCACTAACCTTTCAACCATACAAGAACACATCGTTAACTCTCTATCAAATAAATTTTATTTTCATCAAAGAATATTTGAGATGTATGGTTGTAAATCCGAACTATATCCTCCATTTGTTCGACAATTACTCCAGTTCCAGGATTACTAATTAATGAAAGCTCTCTGACAGTATTTTTCTCAATTCGAAAAGATTTCTTCTCTAGCTGGAATCCGCTGTCCAGAAGAAATTCATCGACAGGACCTTTCTTGATTACTGGAATGCCTTCAATAAATCTCCCTATTGCTTTACTAGCAGTGCCAATACCTTTAATAACATTTGTATCAATGGCCGAATCACTCATATTTTCTAAATAGACAGAACATCTACCAAATAAATTTCGGTAAATCGATGAAAGACTTTTTATCTCATCTTTAATATTTGATATGTATTCTTCTTTAAAATTACCACTTAGCATTATTTCTAAGAGAGAAGCTAATGAGAATGTATAAAGGGATAACCTGTAATAGTTGAATTTTTTCTGCATGCCTTTAAGCATGGAATACACCTTTGTTTGAGAAGTAATAAACTGCTTGGAACTCAGCACTTCCTTTAACTCCTTTTGGTATGAATTCATATGTTTTCTGGCTGTTCTCTGAATATCCAATACCAACTTATGATTGCTTGTAATAAAATGCTCATTGTCCCAATTGAGCTTATACTTTGCGATGATATTAATCAACATTTCTACATCCGCTTCTATTTCCGCTTCTTTT
>JAAZGI010000002.1 GCA_012511315.1 Clostridium sp. | reverse complement strand
GGTCCCTCTAGTTCCCATACCGCGGGAGCTGTTAAATTAGGCCGGGTTGCCCGAGCCTTATCTGTGACTGAAATAAAAAAAGTAGAATTCCAACTTCACGGCTCCTTTGCTATGACCTATAAGGGTCATGGTACAGATCGAGCCCTGCTAGCTGGACTAATGGGATTTGCTACCTGGTCGGAAGATATAAAAAATGCCTTGGAAATCGCAACGGATCGGGGCATTGAATATGACTTCATACCCATTGATTTGGGTGATGTTCATCCCAACACCGTTCGCATTGTGGTCACTGATGATAAAGGAGCTATGGTATCTTTGACAGGCTCCTCCATTGGTGGTGGCAATATACAGATTTCTGCGATTAATCGCGATCAGGTAAACTTTACCGGTGATTACCCCACCTTAATCGTAGGACACACGGATATTCGAGGGGTGATTGCTAAAGTGACCAATGCTTTATCGGAAGGTCAAATTAACATTGCCTTTATGAAAGTGTTTCGCTCGTCAAGGGGACGAGGCGCTACCATGGTGTTTGAAACCGATGAGCCCGTTACACAAGATGTCATCGATGCTGTGAAAGTCATGCCCGGTATCGATATGGTGAGCTATTTAAACTTGCAGGAGGTGGAGTAGATGTTTCCACAATATGCCCATGAATTACTAGAGATTTGTGAACGAGAAGGCTGCCATTTAGGAGAAGTAGCCATTCGCCATGAGATGGAGGAATCCGGTGTTAGTCGTGAGGAAGTTCTAAAAGACCTTCGCGATGCCATTAAAGTGATGAAAGTTGCTGCCACCGAGGGGAAACGTCGCTTGGTATTTTCTTTGTCCGGCTTAATTGGCGGGGACTCCACTAAGATTTCAGCCTACTCGAAAACTGGACAATCCATTAGTGGTGATGTCATGACCAATGCCATGGCTTATGCTATGAGTTCCTCGGAGGTTAATGCTGCCATGGGACGGATTGTTGCAGCGCCAACAGCTGGAGCTTGTGGCATAATACCAGCTGTTCTTAAAACTTTCACTGACCAACGGCAAACCCCGGATGAAAAGTTAGTAGAAGCTTTAAGCGTGGCTGGATCCATGGGCATTATCATTGGACAAAACGCGACGATTTCTGGAGCAGAGGGGGGTTGTCAAGCTGAAACTGGTTCAGCGGCAGCCATGGCTGCTGGGGCAGCGGTTTACCTCATGGGTGGAACGCCACAAATGAGCTTAGATGCAGGAGCTATTGTTCTAATGAACATGCTAGGAATCGTTTGCGACCCTGTGGCAGGCCTAGTTGAGATTCCATGTCTTTATCGAAATGCTCAAGGAGCTGTGAATGCACTGACCATCGCTGATATGGTTATGGCTGGTGTTAAATCAAAAATCCCCTTTGATGAAGCGGTGATTGCCATGTATGATGTTGGTCGTTCCATGAAAGAAGAGCTCCGGGAGACAGGTATTGGCGGAATTGCTGGTACACCAACAGGCCAGCGATTAAAAGAGAAAGTATTTGGTGATGTTGAAATTACCGAAGTTCATAAGGATCATAAACAACCTCGCGAAGAGTAAGCCCGCTAGACAAGCTTTTGGTGAATCGTAGGGAATGCTTTTAAAAAAACTTTTAAAGATGAGCTTTTTTAGCTCATCTTTTTGCCAAATCCTAGTAAGGTTTTCGAGGCAGATGGGAGTGAGCTAGATTAATAGTGAGGCTAGATTAATAGTAAGGCTAGATTAATAGTAAGGCTAGATTAATAGTAAGAGTGTGTCAGCATTTAAAGTCAGAGTTAGAGTCGATTAGGATTAGAAGTGAAATTAGCTTAAAAGAGTAGCGATATCGTTGCATGGTCAATTGATGAGCTTTAGAACACAAAATTTTTAGTGTGAAAACTAGACTTTTCTTTATTAAAAAACTTACTTTAGTGATTTCCGTGTACAATGAATGTAGGATAAAACAATAGCCGATATGGGCTCAACAACTTATTTTGAGGTGATCTGATGAAGCGAGTAAAGTTTATATATAACCCTAACTCTGGAGATGGGCAAATGAGAAGGCAGCTGGACACTGTCTTTCGAATGTACCAAAAACATGGATATCAGGTGGATGTCTTGCGCCTAGATGAAAACAGTGAACAAATGAAATTTTGTCCTGAGCCAAAGGGAACCTATGACCACTTTTTAATCGCTGGAGGGGATGGAACTTGCGATTCTATCGTCAATGAACTGATTAGCTGTGAGAATGATGCACCAGTGGCTTTTTTACCCATGGGTACAGCCAATGATTATGCAAATTATATTGGGATGAGTCCAAATGTTGAGGAATCATTGCATCAGATATTAACTTTGCCACCTAGAAAAATGGACCTAGGTAAAGTCAATGATCGCTATTTTTTAAATGTCTTTTCTTGCGGCCATTTCACAGATATTTCTCAAAAAACGGATAGTGATATGAAGTTAAACATCGGTAAATTGGCTTATTTTATAAAGTCGATTGAAATGATTCGCGATTTAAAACCAGTTCGAGTTAAAGTTACATCAAAGGAAAAAGAGTTTGAAGGCGACATGCTGCTAACCACTGTCTTTAATGGTATCAGTGTGGGTGGAATGCGCTTGGCACTTCGCTCTCGAGGGAATGATGGGCTTTTGGATGTCATGCTCATTAAGGCTGGCCATCTAACCAATTTAGGACCAACTTTGGTTCGATTATTGCGGGGCGATGAACAGGCCCTGAATGAACCATCTATTTTATATTTTCAAACAGATGATGTTACCATTGAAGCTGAAGAGCGGATTCCCAGTGACGTTGATGGTGAAAAAGGACCTGAATTACCTGTTCGTATTCAATGCATAAAAGGGGGCCTAACGGTGTTAGGCGTTAAAGGCCATCTATAATGCAGGGGAGTAGTAATCGGACCTTAATCTATTCTCTCATGCAGGCTCTTTTTTGGATGTTTTTTTGTGCAGTGATTGGCTTTGGTGCCGTCTTTTTGTTGCAAGAAGGATTTTCTGCCACATCCATCGGTTTGATCATTGCCCTGGCTAATATAGCTGGGGCAATCCTTCAGCCACTAATTGCAGATTTTGCGGATCGCTCGGAGCGAGTCACCCTAAGCCATTTAATCATTCTGTTGGCAGCCATAGCAATGGCAGCCAGTTTTTTAAGCGTTACATTATCTGGAGCAGCTGTCCCCTATATTTATGGACTTTTAATTGCTGTGACATCCATTATGATGCCCTTGATTAATGCGGTTGGCATGTATTTTAATGCAGTAGGCTATCATTGTAATTATGGAATCGCAAGGGCTATGGGGTCTTTGGGCTTTGCCTTAATTTCCTTTTTCATGGGCTACTATGTGGAGTGGTTTGGGGCAGGCAGCATTCCTATGGTAGCGTTTGTGTTAGCCGGCATTCTTTTGCTGGTTATGGTTGCTGTTCCAACTCCTATTCATATCCCCCTAATGGATGACAAGAATGAGACTTTTAATCAAAAAATATCAGCCACTGGCTTCGTAAAAAGGTATCCAGGTTTTTTTCTGATTTTAATAGGAGTCGTCCTGGTGTTTAGCTTTCACAATATGACCAATACTTATTTAATTCAAATGATTCAACATGTCGGTGGAGCAGAAAAAGATTTAGGCTTTACCCTTGCCTTGGCCGCAGTGCTAGAACTTCCCGCTATGATTTTATTTACAAGGTTTCAAAAACGAATAAACACAGTCAACATTATGCGCCTTGCCACTATATTTTTTGTTCTAAAAGGACTAGCCTATGTATTCGCTGGCAATGTATTCCACATCTACGGAACGCAACTGCTTCACGCATTATCTTTTGCACCTTTTATGCCAGCTTTGGTATACTACAGCAGTGAGCGAATGAAACGACAGGATCAAGTCAAGGGGCAGGCCATGGTGACTACAGCCATAACACTAGGTGGCGTTTTTGGAAACACAGTAGGTGGAATATTAACGGACCAAACTGGCGTTTTCAACATGCTGCTTGCTGGGTTGGTTTTAGTCGTAGTGGGTGCTATAGCGGTATTTTATGGGATTAAAGAGCAAAACGCGTCAAAAGAAGGAATACAGAAATTCTAAATAAAACATAACAATATGATAAAAATAAATAAAAGAAAAAACAGACTGCTAAGGGTTGGAGAGGGATATCTAGAGTTTATTCCTAAGAGATGGAATATCGATATATAATTAAGAGAGAGTGTATATGAAAGGATGTGAGAGCTCGTGGACAGTGGGCCTGATGACAACTATAAAAATGGACCAATGAACAGTGAGAGCCTCACTTCATGGTCCTCCAAAAAAAACAAAGAGCAGAGGAGGAATAGGATGGAACGTCTTAATTTAATTTATTTATCATCCATCTTGAATCGTCCCATTCAGGATGAGACCGATGACACGGTGGGCATTTTAAAAGACATTTACATTAACAGAGGTCAGGGTTACCCGAAAGCCATTGGCTACAAGGTGGATAAGGCTGGCGATATCTATAATTATGAATTTAAGGATATTGAGTTTTATGAAGATTCTCATGGCAAAGTCTCTATTGAAGTTCGCGGCGTTCGAGACATTATTCCCCAAAGCTTCTCTTTTCTAATTTCAAAAGATATTTTGGATAAAGAAGTGCTGGATATTAATGGTAAACGGAGCTTTAAGGTGTTTGACGTCCGATTAGCGCAATTGGATGATGGCTTGCGCCTTCTAGCCATTGATAAATCAAGAAATGGTTGGGCTCGTCGCCATGGTTTGAGAGGGGTAATGGGCCTTTGGGATCAGATTACCCATCATAGAACCAGTGATTCATTGATCTTATGGGATGATGTGGAAAGTTTGGACGAGACCAATCAATTTAAAAACACCCTGAAACTAGGCGTACCCTATCAGGAGCTATCCACGTTGCACCCGGCGGACTTGGCGGATGTTTTAGAAGAGGTGGAATCCCACTCTCGAAACAGAGTCTTTGAAACTTTGGCAGATGAGTTGGCAGCTGACACCTTAGAAGAAATTGAAGTGCCTGGTGTACAAGCTGCTATCCTTTCAGCTATGTCTGAAAGCAAGGCGGCCGAGATTCTTGATATGCTTCCAAATGATGAGATCGCTGAAATTCTAGAGGAAATGGATGAAGAAGCGAAAGCTCAATTGCTTTCTAATTTAGTTTATGATGACGCTACAGAAGTTCAAGAAATCCTTTCCTATGGAGATGACGAAGCGGGATCGATTATGGCCAAAGAGTTCCTTTATTTTGTGGATTCCATTACGGTAAAGGATGCCCGAGAAATAATTCGGGAGTTGTCGGATGAATTTGATTCCGATGAAATGTACTATATTTTTGTCACCGATCTAGATGGTGCACTCGTTGGTTTTATCTCAATGAGTGATTTAATTCTAAATTCTGATGAAGCCATGTTGCGTGATTTCATGAACACCCACGTTGAAGAAGTCAACGCTACAGATCGAGGAGAAACGGCTGTGGATTTAGCGATTAAATATGAGCTCCTTCAAATTCCAGTCGTCGATGATGATAACAAGTTGCTAGGTGTTATTAATATCCATGATGTCATCGATGAGTTTTTGGCGCCTTTATGGAAAAGAAAGAATTAAATAAGCTGAATCCCTCTAATGAGACGATTCAGCTTCAGTTAGAAGAGTTTATCAAGGGACTGGGATTAAAGCTATTTGGTTTCACCCATGGTCAAGTGGTTAAAAACTATCAAAGCTATTTTAATCAACGCCCGGAACATGTTGTATCTCCTTTTGAGACTGGCAAGACGGAGGAGAAATGTAAACTATCTGCTCACTTTATTAGCATTGCTTTTCCCTATGCCCATGATGTAACGTCCAAAGGCCAAGCGAACTTTTCAATCTATGTTCGTGGTAAAGACTATCACCAAGTGGTGCAAAGCTATTTAGATCAAATCTGTCAGTTCATTGAGGACTTGGGTTATGAAGCCAAAGGTTTTGTTGATAGCAATCAATTACCAGAGCGGTTAATTGCTGCTTTGGCTGGAGTTGGTTTTTTAGGGCGTAATTCCACTCTTATTACGGAAGAATTTGGTAGTTACGTGTTTTTAGGTGAAATCCAAACAAATTTACCCCTAACGGTTAATCAAAAATTTAGTAAACCTGGTAACTATGATCAGTGTGGAACCTGTCAAAATTGTATAAAAGCCTGTCCCGTATCGATATTAGGGTCAGATTACGTGGATACAACCAGCTGTTTGTCCTCCTTGACTCAACAAAAACAACTATCAGGTGAACAACTTCTTTCCTTAAATGGTCGACTATTTGGCTGTGATACCTGTCAGATGGTTTGCCCCTTTAACCGGGATAAAGGCCATCGAGGGCTAATCGACTTTAAACCCTTTGATTATATGAGTAGCCCTGATTTACAGGAGCTTTTAAATTTATCAAAGAGTCTTTTTAAAAACAAATATGCCATAACTTCAGCCGGTTGGCGAGGAAAAGCTCTTTTATCTAGAAATGCCTTGGTTGCCCTTGCTAATAAAGGCGAGCTACCTGAGACTTTAGAGAGCGGATCGCCAATGGTTCAGGAGGCATATATTAAACTAAAAACAACGGGAGAGCCCGATAAATTATAAAGAGGTGAAATCATGAAGCTAATGGATTTATTTTCGTTCCTACCCTTGAGCATCCAGCAAAAGCTGGCTCATATTTACATTGATCGACAGCTTAAGAAAAAAGTGACGATCAATATCAAAGGACAGCAACATCTAGACTCTATCTCGTCACCTTGTATTTTCATAGCCAACCATTTGTCCAATTTAGATGGCATAGTTTTGATGCGACTGCTGAAAAAGAAGTTCGATCCTCACTTTGTGGCAGGCGTTAAACTTAGTGACGATAAGTTTACTAATTTTTTCAAGACCCTCATTAAAACCATTGATATCAAACCAAATTCAGCTGATTTAGAGTCGATGAAGCGGATTATCAATACTTTAAAAGGTGGAGAATCAGTCATGATTTTTCCAGAGGGAACGCGATCACGTACAGGGTCTTTAAACGAAGCGAAAAAAGGGATTACCTTGATTGCTCGCATGTCAAAAGCCCCTATTGTTCCTATTGCCTTAATGGGAACTGAAGAGGTTGTTCCTATTGATCCAGGTAATCAGATGAGTAAAGAGCGGTTTCATGAAGGAACAGTAGACCTTATAATCGGCAAGCCTTTTCACTTGGTAGGGAAAAATCCAGGAGAAGATCGCCATGAATATGATGAGCGAGCTTTAAATCAGATTATGGGCCAGATTGCAAAAAACTTAAGACCTGCCTACCAAGGCGTCTATAGTGATCTAGTATCAAAGATAGAGTCCACATCTGCTGAAAAAGAAATGAGGAATGATTAATAAGATGAAGAATAAAGACAAAGAAATTATTGATTTACTCCGTGAAACTTATCCAGCAGCTCATTGCGAGTTGATTCATTCAACTCCTTTTCAACTTCTGGTATCCACCGTTTTATCAGCTCAAACTACGGATGTTCAAGTCAATAAAGTCATGCCAGCCTTGTATGAAACAAGGCCAGGTCCAGAAGATTGGTTGGAGCTATCAGTGGGAGAGATTCAAGATCTGATTAAAACCATCGGCCTGTACAAAACCAAGGGCAACAACATCTATAAATTAGTGCGCGAGTTAATTTCACGCTTTGATGGAGAAGTGCCGAAGACCATGGAAGAATTAATCACGCTACCCGGGGTGGGGCGGAAAACTGCCAATGTGGTGCTAGCCACAGCTTTTAATGTACCGGCCATTGCAGTGGATACTCATGTGTTTCGTTTAGCCAACCGAATTGGCATTACTAATGAAAAGGACGTTCATCGTACCGAGCAAGCTTTGATGAAGGCGCTGGATAAGGAGCTTTGGATCGAAGCTCATCATTTGTTGATTTTCCACGGGCGTCGCTGTTGCACAGCACGTAATCCGAAATGTGAAGAATGCCCAATTACAGACTACTGTCAATATTATAAAAAGATCAATAAAGCAGCTAAGAATAAATCGGTCAAGATTAAATAACTTAATTCATAGGCCACGACTTGAAATAAATTAATTATAATAAAGGAACAAAGGGGAAGTCATGAAAATAGGTGTTCTAATGGGAGGGATTTCCGCTGAGCGGGAAGTTTCCTTGAAAACAGGCGGCAACATGCTTGCAAGCATTGATCCGAATAAGTATGAGGTGGTTCCAATTATTTTGGATACCAAATATGATGTGATGGATAAGTGCAATGGAATTGAGTTCGCTTTACTGGCTCTTCATGGAAAGTATGGAGAAGACGGACAAATACAAAGTATTTTAGATGCAATGGGAATTCCTTATTCTGGGTCTGATGTTAAAAGTTCAGCCATTGCCATGGATAAAGATTTAGCCAAAGTTGTTTTGCGGGGTCGAGGGATCACGACGGCGGATTGGATTACCATTAAAGAAGGCGATAACTTGTCAGACTTAGCAATTCCTTTTCTCCAGCAAAAAGGCAAAGTGGTTGTTAAACCGAATAGTGGTGGGTCCTCGGTAATGACTTTTATTTGTGAGGATGAAAAACACTTTCAAGAATGCATCGAAAAAGTTCTATCCGTTGATTCGGAGGTCATGGTGGAGGAGTTTATTTCAGGGGAAGAATTAACGGTACCGATTCTCGAAGGAAGGGTTTTGCCCACCATTTCAATTATGCCGCCAGATGGTTTTTTTGATTATACAGCAAAGTATCAAGAAGAAGCCCATGGTGGAGCAAAGGAAGAAGTGATTCATTTGCCGGAGGATTTACAGAATTCAATCAATGAGATCTCTTTGGCCACATATAATGCTTTAAAATGTTCCGTCTATGGGCGAGTGGATTTAATTTTACAAGATGGAATTCCCTATGTCTTAGAAATGAATACACTACCGGGGATGACCCCCACTTCATTGATTCCTAAGAGTGCTAAAAGTATTGGTATGAGTTATACCCAGTTAGTTGAAGAAATCATTCGGGCGTCACTGCGGCGCTGGGACAAAGATCAAGTTCGTGGTGTTTAGTCAGCAGAAATTGCAAAAAAAAGGGTGGCTAGATTTATTGCAAAAGCAGAGATTAACTTAATCTAACGCAGTGTCTAGTCAAAAAATTAAAATGCCAGAGCACATTCAAACAATCAGTTCAATTAATACATTCAATTCATAGAAAAAAATGCTAATTAAAATCATGCTGTGAATAATGAACGCTAACAATATAGAAAAGAAATGATGAAACCCATAAACGTAGATGGTTAAGTAAAATAACCTTCTTCTTTATGGGTTTTGTCAGAATTAAGTCTTTTTTGAAATATGGGCTTTAAGACTCAATGTTAAAGTGAGGGTCCTTGGATTTTTGTGGGAAAAACATGTTTTGATTGATATATATTATCAATCGAAGTATAATGAGCTTATTATGATAATAAATTAAACTATTTCGATTTTATAATGTCATACCAAGGATTATTTAATTGCAACATGGCTTAATTTGCTTTATCATTTTATTTGTAGACGATTTCTACAAAAACAAACCTTAGGAGGTATATAATGAACTCATTTATTAGTCCTGATAACTCTTGGGCCCTATGGTCCATCCTCATTGGTATTGCTGCATTAAGTATTTACTTAGAGCAAACTTACGAATGGGCAGGGAAGGTGACCGGTGCAATCATCGGCTTAGTAATCGCCATGCTATTGGCTAACTTTAGCGTGATTCCAACGGACGCTCCCACTTATGATGTAGTTTGGGGATACGTTGTTCCCTTAGCTATTCCACTGTTACTGTTCAATGCAAACATTAAGAAAATTTGGCGTGAAAGTGGTCGCTTTATGATGATCTTCTTGCTAAGTTCGGTGGGTACCATCGTTGGTGTATTTGTATCCTATGCCCTTTTAAACAAGGCGATTCCAGAGCTTTATAAAATGGCAGCGATGATGACCGGATCGTATATTGGCGGTGGCGTTAACTTTGCTGCAATGGCAGAATCCTTTGGAGCAGGTGAGTCTTGGATTTCAGCTTTAGTTGTAGCTGATAACCTTTTAATGGCCCTCTTCTTCTTCGTACTTCTTGCCATTCCATCCATCAAATTTATCGCTTCTAAATACAACCATCCTCACATGGATGCAGTTGAAGCTGAAGTGGATACCACAGAAGGTGAAACTAGAGCAGCCCAGTATTGGGGAAGAAAAGACATTTCTCTTAAAGACATTGCCTTTGCTATTGCCTTAGCGTTTATTATCGTTTGGGTATCTACAGAAATTGGAGCGCTCCTATCTACTGCAATTCCAAGCGGTGCAGATCAAAACTTCTTTATGAACCTTGCAAATGGATTGTTAGGAAATAAGTATCTTCTTATCACAACATTTACCATGTTGCTGGCTACTTTTGCACCTCAATTTATGGCTGGAATCCATGGTGCTCAGGAAATTGGTACCTTCTTAATCTACATATTCCTAGTAGTTATAGGTGTTCCTGCATCCTTACCAGTTATCTTGTCCACGGCTCCACTTCTACTCGTCTTTACATTAATCATTGTTGTAATCAACCTACTCATTACCATGGGGCTTGGAAAAATCTTTAAGTTTGATCTTGAAGAAATTTTATTAGCTTCCAATGCTAATATCGGCGGACCAACCACAGCGGTTGCTATGGCCATAGCTAAAGGCTGGACCAAGTTGATTGGACCCACCATGTTAGCTGGTACTTTGGGTTATGTAATAGGAAACTACCTAGGAATCTTTATGGGTAACTTCCTAATGAACATGTAACCAAAACCTACTGAAAACTCAACATAACTTAACGAACAGCAAGGGATAAAATATGATATTTGACATACATGGCGATATTTGGACCGACGTGACCATAAAAAGTTTAGAGGGTCAGCGAAACATTATACGGAATCATCACTTGGATCGATTTAAAAAAGGCGATATGACCGGCGGCATCTTTGTCGTATGGACAGACCCGCCCCACGATAAGAGACCCAGTGAACGGCTCAAGGAAACAATACTTGCCATGAGTAAAGAAATCCACGATTCAAAAGATTTTCTACAGGTTATGCTAAGGACCGATGACTTCAATCAAGCGGTTAAAGAAAACAAATTGGCTGTGATGCTTGGTCTTGAGGGGATTAGCTCCATTGGGGAAAACCTTGATATGCTGTATGCTTTATATCAATTTGGCTTTCGTCATGTTAGTTTAACTTGGAATGAAGAAAATGCTTTGGCCACTGGTGCCGGAGGTAATCGGAACCGAGGACTAACTGAAAAAGGAGCCGAAGCTGTTCGAATCATCAACGACTTGGGTATGATATTGGATGTATCCCATGCCAACGATCAAACCTTTTATGACATCATGGCCATAACCGATGGACCAGTCATAGCGAGTCATTCTAATGCAAGGGTTCTTTGCGATGTACCAAGAAACTTGACTGATGATCAAATTAAAATGATTGGTAATCGAAATGGTTTAGTTGGAATCAATGCCTTTCATCAATTTGTGGACTTAAATCCTGAACACCGGACGGTGGATCGTTTGATTGATCATCTCGAGCATATCGTAGATCTTATTGGTATCGAGAGAGTGGCTCTAGGCTTTGACTTTTTTGAATATTTGTCTAGCGAGACGACGGGAAGCTTTGCTTCAGATGCCAATACGACTAAGGGCTTGGAAGATTTTTCTAAAACAGCGAACTTGATGAGTAAGCTCAAAAAGAGAGGATTCTCCGATGTTGATCTTCAAAAAATAGCTCACGAGAACTTCTTGGATTTAGCCAGTCGTGTGATTGACCCTAAATAAGCCCAGTAAATAAGCTGATTGTTTTGCTTAGAGGTCAGGGCAGGTTCCCATAGGATATGCAACAACGGAATATTTAATAAAGGTCTGTCACTAT
>JAAZGI010000141.1 GCA_012511315.1 Clostridium sp. | reverse complement strand
GAAGGGAGATAACAAGATATGCCATTTCAAATCATTCTAGGAGATATTACGACCCTAAAGGTGGATGCTATAGTCAATGCTGCCAATAATAGCTTATTAGGTGGCGGTGGTGTGGATGGTGCTATTCACAAGGCAGCAGGACCTAAACTGTTAGAAGAGTGTAGAACTTTAAAGGGTTGTGCCACCGGCGATGCTAAAATCACTAAAGGCTACAAGCTTCCAGCTCGATATGTAATCCATACTGTGGGACCCATCTGGGAAGGTGGTCATAAAAAAGAAGAAGAACTGCTGCGCTCAGCTTACAGAAGATCTTTAGAAGTAGCCAAAGAGCACAAGTTAGAGACGGTGGCCTTTTCCTTAATTTCTTCCGGTGCCTATGGCTACCCTAAAGATCAAGCTTTAGAAATAGCAGTCTCAGAAATCACCAGCTTTTTAGAAGAGCATGAAATGACCGTCTTTCTAGTTATCTTTGATCGAGCATCCTTCCACATATCAAAAACCATGGTCAAACAAATCAACGATTATGTGAAAAAGAAATACTTAGCAGCTGAAGAAGTGCCAGGTGATTCAATAGAAAATGCCTCCAACAGACCAACGTCTATAAAAGAAGGTCACAGATATCGCAATCTGGAAGCAGAACGAAGGGGAATGCGTGAAGACGATAAAACACCCCATCCTAGAGAATTCATCATAGAAGAGTCCCGATCCTTGGAAGACTTTCTCAATGACCAGGAAGATACTTTCTCCGTTCACTTGCTCCAGTTGATTGACGAAAAAGGTAAAAGCGATGTAGAAGTCTATAAAAGAGCAAATATCGACCGAAAACTCTTCTCCAAGATTCGAAGCAATCCAAACTATCAGCCCAGCAAAGCCACCGTGTTAGCTCTAGCTATTTCTTTAAAGCTTAGCTTAAGAGAAACTAGGGGGCTACTTCGAAGAGCAGGCTATGCATTATCTCCAGCCAGTCGCTCCGATCTAATCATTGAGTTTTTCCTTAGCAATGAAATCTATGATATTCATAAGATCAACGAAGCTTTGTTCTATTTCAAAGAAAGTCTTTTAGGAGCATAGAATGAAGATGAATTGAAACGCTTGGAGAATTCTTTCAAAAGATTCTTCAGTTATAACCATCTTTACCAGTTAACAATGAGTTTCTAAATGAGAGAAAACTAACAGCTGCTAATATTCTACAGATGGTATTTAATCTCTATATATTTCATATGATTCATTGGTTCATATAAAAAGAATTATTTATTAGGAAGGTGCCCAGATTATGAGAATTCCATTTATATCAAAAAACAAGAAATTGAAATAAGCAAAGAACGATATGATTTTATTAAGGACTATCGTGGTGGGGGGTTTATGCTCGTTAGTGGTTCTGTTTTTTGGCTATTAGCATTCCTATTAACGAGTATATTAAATAAAAAAAATGATATCAAATTTTTATATTTGGGGTGGTTTTCTAACACCGATCATTGGAATAGCTTTATTTAAAATATTTAAGATGTCAGCAAATCCAAGTCAATATTCAACTTTAGTCGGCTTTGCTTCATCAATAACTGTCGTTTCTGTTCCTGTTTTATTACTAGTTAAAGATTTAAAACCCGCTGCGCTTCTTCCTGTGTTATGTATCATAAATGCATCGCATCTTCTTATCCTTTGTTGGGTGCATCTTGATTACTGGTATTTTATACTTGTAATGTTTGGCGTTTTTCTTGGAAGTCAATTCATTTTCAGCATACCAGAATCCCAAGTACACTATCTTGCATTAATTTGGGGGGGGTTTATCTTTGGCAGTTGGAATTATAATTCACTTATCGACTAAAAATCCTTTGAAGGGGTACAATTTTATTGTAAAGAAATAGTAAAAAGGTGGATTTAGACTACTTGAATGCTAACTAAGTTCAACTTATATTGACATAGGTTTATAAAGCACCTGTTAGGGAGTTTGTCGTATTTATTAAGTCAGCCTCTTTATATTAAGCTAAGATAAATCACTATGTATTTTACTGAAATTAAATTTATGAAATTACATGAGTATCCTTTCTTGCCTGGTTAACAGGACCCTAAGTTTTTTTTGATAAAATTCTCTCTTTTATTAATGTCGCTTATCAGGCGACCAAGAATAACAACAAGAGTGTTATTCTTGAATCAATGAAAGAAAAGGAGAGATGTCATATGAAAACAGGAATCACAGAAATTGTATATATTTTAGATCGTTCAGGCAGCATGTCAGGCTTGGAAAAAGATACCATTGGTGGGTTTAACAGTATGATCCAACGTCAAAAAAAAATTGAGGGGCAGGTATTTATTACCACGGTCCTATTTGATGATGATTATGAATTACTTCATAACCGAATCCCTCTGCAAGAGATTATTCCCTTAACGGATAAAGAATATTATGTACGGGGTTCAACAGCTTTACTGGATGCCCTTGGTATTACCATTACGCGAATGATTCAACAAAAACGAGTCACTCCAGCAAATGAGAGGGCGGACAAAGTTTTATTTATCATCACTACAGATGGCTATGAAAATGCCAGCCGGGAGTATACCTATAAAAAAATCAGAAGTTTGATTGACTTTGAAAAAGAAAAGTATGGCTGGGAATTTCTTTTTATGGGTGCCAATATGGATGCTGTGGGAGAAGCTGCTAAATTTGGAATCTCTGCCGACCGGGCGGCAGAATTTTCCAGTGACGCAAAAGGTGTTGAACTAAACTATGCTGTGATGAGCAACTTAGTTACAGAGTACCGAACCAAGAATCAAATTGATGAGGATTGGAAAGCTCCCATTGAAGAGGATCAAAGAAAAAGAGGCAAAAGAAAGTAAGACACTTCCTGCTTTCGTGGTCCATTTGTTTTTCGTTCTTAAAACCTAGGTCCTAAACATCTCATAATTGCCCCAATGACAAAGGAATCTTGCTTCCTTTTGCCATTGGGGTTTTGCTGTTAATAAAGCGAAAGCACTGTAAATGCCACCTTTGGTGGATTTATTAATAAGTTTCCATGAATTTTTTTGAATTAAGAGGTATAATTAGAGTAATGGAGACCGTTTTTTTCTCTAATCCATGATGATGGGGGTTTTGTAGCCATGGGTAGAAAATGACGGCAATCTTTATTGAAGCTGGATTGAGTTGGCTTTAACAAAGGAAACACCAAGAACATCTTAAAATTAAAAGAGATGATTTGAATTTTATGTGGGTTTATGATCCGCATTGTATGAAATTGCTGCACGATCTGCCTTTTAAGGAGGGAATAGATGGAACTAGTTGGTTTAGAGGTAATCCACAAAGCGTTGGGTAAAGGAACTGTAACTGAATATAACGAACCCTATATGATCGTTAAGTTTAAAAGAAGGGAAGTTAAATTTAATTACCCCATGGCCTTTGATGATTTTTTGTCAGTGGAGGACCCTGAGATTTCAAAGAAAATCCTCAAAGATCTTGAAACTGAAAAAATATCAGCCATGGTTGATATATTAGAAGAAAGCATGAATCGGGATAAAGACGACGACGAGTCAGACACTACAAACCAGACCAGAGGGAGACAAACCGATAAACCGAATAATATCGCCTTTAAGCTCGTACCCAATAATGGAGGACGTAGAACCGATAAAATCGGTTATCATGGCGTTTGCAGCGAAACTGTTTTAAAACAAAATGTCTTAGTTGATGCTCATACCTGGTGTAGTGATGAAGCGTGTGCTTGTAAGCAATACACAGAAGGAAAAATTGACCGCAAAGAACTTGACGACATGATGAAAGATGGTGGATCTGTTTGTTATGAAAGTCAACTCCTAAGAGACTGGAAAGCCTATGCCGGTGTACGCCATAATGGGGACCGTAAAGCACCGCCAACAAAGCTTAACCAGGTCGATGTTAATAGCCTATGCATCTTAACCTCCCGTGAACCAAACACCACAGAAAAAGACCGGTATATCTTTGGCGTCTTTTTAATTGATGGAGTGCACGAAGGAGACACCTTAGAAGAAGGACATGTCACGGCTCATAAAAAATATCGCATCAAGCTTTCGAAAAAAGAAGCAGAAAAGATGCTGTTTTGGACCTACCATGCCAATCAAAATAAACCGGAGCGAGCACTTTGGAGCTCAGGCCTCCACCGCTATATTAATGAAATTGAATCCGCGCAGATTTTAAGAGATTTAGTGACCCTGAAAAAAGGCACTAAAGATGAAAAATTGGCCCAGGAGTTCTTAGAGCACTATGCAACCTTAAAGAATCTTGACATTATGTCGATTCCTGAAAACGCTGGAGCATTAAAAATCAATCGGGTGGATCGTAACTAGCTGAATAAGCAAGCTTAAAACTAAGTTTGAAGTCAAGTTGTAAACCAAGTTAAAATCATGAGAAAAATGAATTTTAATTTTGAGTGAAAATAGTATCAAATAAATTGCAGTTGCCTGGCAACTGCAATTTATAACTTTAAGCTAGAACTTTTTTTAACCTTGTAGTTCATAAGTCTATGAAAAGTGGTTAAAGATTATGTCCAGCAGCTTG